>JAFIHI010000080.1 GCA_017848755.1 Nakamurella sp.
AAGGCGCTGCGGCTGATCGCGCAGGCCAAGGTGCTCCTGAAGCTGACCACCCACCTCGCGGCCTTGTAACGAGGCCCGTCGACCGGGAGTCCTGCAGAGGTTCTCGGGCCCACAACCCTGCAGGACTCCCGGTCGACGACCAAGGCAGAGCCCCGCACGCCGCAAAGAACGTCATAGTCGGAACGGGGGCCCGGCGAACACACCGCTCGGGCGATCGAGCAGGCTTGAGCCCATGACGACCCTCCTACCCATTCTGTACAGACCGGGGTTGGGTCATGGCGCAGATCGGTGTGACCCAGGCCCGAGACCAGCTCGGCCAGTTGGTGAACCGTGCCGAATACGGCGGGGAGCGCGTCGTCCTGCCTCGCGACGGCCGCGCGGTCGCCGCGCTCGTCCCGATCGATGTGCTTCGCGAGGTGGAGGCCGCCGAAGACGCGGCGGACCTGAAGGCCGCGAAGGCGGTGACCGCGGAGGGCGGCCCGAACGTCGCGCACACGCAGATTCTGGCCGATCTGGCCGCCGATGAGGCGGCACGGGCCCGCGCGTGACCTACACGACCGAATGGAGACCGCCGGCCTACCCGCGCGCGGCGAGGCGCCGTTGCAGCTCCGCGCGCACGCCCGGCCACTCGTGCGCGAGGATCGAGTAGACGACCGTGTCGCGCAGGGTCCCGTCCGGCATGATTCGGTGGTTGCGCAGGATGCCGTCCTGCTTCGCGCCGAGCCGCTCGATGGCCGCGCGCGACTGCCGGTTCAGCCAGTGCGTGCGGAACTCGACCGCGATGCATCCGAGCTGCTCAAAAGCGTTGCTCAGCAACAACAATTTGCTCTCGGTGTTCGTGCCGGTCCGCTGCGCCGAGCCGGCGTTTCAGGTGCCGCCGATCTCCAGCCGCCGGTGCTCGGGCTCGATGTTGAGGTAGCTGGTCAGGCCGATCACCTGGCCCGTATCACGCCGCCGCACAGTGAACGAGATCCGCATCCGCGCCTGCTGCATCGCCAGGAAACGCTCGATGGCGCTTCGCATGTCGTCCGGCGACGGCACCGACGTGTACTGCAGCGTCCACAACTCCCCGTCGCGCGCCGCCTCGACCAGCGCGTCGTGGTCGGTCGCGGCGAGCGGGGAGAGTTCGACGAGATTCCCGGTGAGCGTGACGGGTTCGGCGAAAGGCATATTCCCGACGGTAACAGCGCGCCCGTTCGGGGTGTGGCATCGAGTATGACGCTGTTCGCGGGCCGGGCTCCTTCGCATCCTCCTCGCCGAGTGGGGGCGCAGCGGCGGGACGCCGCGAACAGCGTCATCAACGAAAAACCCGGCGCCGACCGGGCAGTGACATCATCCGGACGATCGCGCAGGCCCAGACAGGCGTCAACTTCTATTACCCTGTAGTCACTTATCGCCCCGACGGTCCGGAATGGGAATGGTCAGACGCAGCCGCCTCTCCGTGCGCGTCGCCGGGTTGGCGGCGCCGTTGGGTGCTGCGCTCGTGGTGGCGGTCACCACCTACGTGACCGCGCGGATGGCGTTGGACCTGTTCAAGATTCCGGGCACGGCCAGCGCCTTGTGGTGGCCCACGGCGGGCGCGGTGCTGGTCCTCATGGTGCGTTGCCCGCGGCGCTGGTGGTGGCTCTTGCTGCTGGTGTTCGCCGCGGCCAACGCGATAGCGAATCGGTCGCTCGGCGGACTAGTGGTCACGCTGAGCTACTCGTTGGCCAACGTCGTAGAACTGCTGACGGCGGGGCTGCTGCTGGTGGACCGGCGCGACCCGAAATCCCTGCGGTTGCACACACCGGCCGAGGCGGTCCGCTTCGTCGTGGCCTTCGCTGCCGCCATCGCGATCGGTTCCGGGATGATCGCGCTGCGCGCCGCGATCGTCCCCGCAGCGGCGCCGGTTCACGAGATCGTCGCCGGTTACGCGATCACCCACGTGCTGGGGCTGTTGGCGTTCGCGCCGCTGCTGCTACCGAGCGTTACCGCCTTGCGGCGCGGCCCGGGCCAGCACGTGGAGTTCGGCATCGTGCTGGCGACCACCGTCGCGCTCGACGTGTGGGTATACCTCGAGCCCGCTCCGATCGGTCGGGCCTTTCCGACGGTGTTGCCGGTGATCTGGGCTGCGATCCGGCTCAGCCCCTGGCGCGCGACCGCGATCTCACTCGTCACCTGCGGCTTCGCGGCGTACGGCACATCCCGCGGCATTGGCACGTTCCAGGATGTGGCGGCGATGTCGGATCGGCAGGTCGTCACCCAGATGCTGATCGCGACGGTGAGCCTCACGACGCTGGTCCTGGTGCTCATCACACGACACCGCACCCAACTCGCTGCCCATGTGCGCGACAGCGAACAGACGATGCGGATCGCCATTCGCGACGCGCTCGTGGGCATGTACTCGATTCGCCTCGACGAGGGTCACATCGGCGAGATCAGCGATGTCAACCCGGCTTTCGCGTCGATGCTCGGGTATCGGGTGCCGGAATTGGTCGGGAAGAACTGCAAGGTCTTGAATCCGCCGGCCGACTCGGAGACTGACGCGGAATTCGATGCATGGATGCGTGAGTTCGCGCGCGGAAACCCCGAATCGTTCCGGCGCGAGACGAGGTTCTTCACTGCCACTGGCGACGCGCTGTGGGTGGAGGTGAGCGCCACCCGGGTGAAACCCACCAGCGCCCCACCGTTCGCACTGGTCCAGGTGCACGACCTCACCGAACGCGAGCACACTAAGACGCTCCTGGAGCTGATGGCGCTGCACGATGCGCTGACCGGGCTGCCCAACCGCAGATTGCTGTTCGACCGGCTCGAGCAGATGTTGCGCCAATCCGAGCGGGATGGGCGACTGATCGGGCTGCTGTACCTCGACCTCGACGGATTCAAACCGGTCAACGACCAGCACGGCCATGACGCCGGCGACGGCGTTCTCGTCGAGGTCGCGCACCGGCTGACGCAGGCGGTCCGCTCCGGCGACACGGTGGCTCGGCTCGGCGGCGACGAATTCGCCATCCTGTGCCCCCAGGTGGATAGCGCGGCGGACCTCGACCACATCGCTAGCCGAGTGAAAACCGCCATGTGCGAGCCGATTTCGCTGCCCGATGGAACGCTGGTCACGATCTCGATCAGTATCGGCAGTGCCATCGCCAGCGCGATCGGTTCAGCGGCGGGCGGCGCGGTGGCGGGCATCGTGGGCGCGGACGCCGTGGGCGGTGCCGACGAATTGGTCCGCCGCGCGGACCGGGCCATGTACCGCGCGAAACGTCGAGCGGCCGGCGAACGGGCCGCCGCGTCCGGTTGATCCGGGCTTACGCCAGCCGCTGCCCATGGGTACAGGGATCGTCGACCGGATTATGGTCGGGATGTGGCGCCGCGAAGAATCCTCATCGGTCCGGCGAACCGAGTGACACTCGTGCGGGCCGCGCTCACCGGTGCGGTGACTGTCCTGGTGGCGCACGGGGTCCATGGTGACTCAGAGCGAAAAGTGTTGACGGGCATTGCAACCGGAGCGCTCGCCCTGGACGCGGTCGACGGCTGGGTGGCGCGACGCACGCACAGCGCGAGTGCGTTCGGCGCGCGATTCGACGGCGAGGTCGATGCGGCTCTCATCGCAGCATTGAGCACCCACGTCGCGGGGTCCTACGGCCGGTGGCTGTTGCCGGCCGGCGCCGCCCGCTACGCATTCGGCATCGCCGGATGGGTGTGGCCGTGGTTACGCAGGCCGGTGCCCTACCGCTACTGGCGCAAGGTTGCCACCGCGACCGAGGGCATCGCGCTGGTGGCTGCGGCATCGGATCTGTTGCCGCGCAGTCTGGTTCGCGCCGGGTTGGCCGTCGGGTCGGCGCTGATCGCCGAGTCGTTCGGCCGCGACGTGGTCTGGCTGTGGCGGCGTCGCGAGCAGTATGCCGGTGCGGGGTCGCCGGCGTGACCGGCGGGGATGACGCTGCCGCCGGGCCAGGCCCATCGCCGGACGGCCCGGCCTCGGGGGCTTTGCATCGGGCCTGTGTCGGCGCGTTCGCGCCCGGTCAGTACATCGGGCAGGAGAGCTTCATGACGGCGGACGAGATCCGCCTCCTCGCTGTGCGGGCCGATCTTTCGCCGGCGACGCGGTTGCTCGATCTGTGTTGCGGCACGGCCGGTCCCGGATGGCTGATCGCGAGCGAGTTCGGATGCGACTACCTGGGCGTGGACCGGAGTGAGGCGTCGCTCACAGTTGCCCGGCAGCGGACCGCGGGCCTGCCATGCCGGTTCGTGCGCCGGACCGTGCCGCCGTCGCCCAGCGGGCATTTCGATGTCGTGATGCTCCTGGAGACGCTGCTGGCGTTCCGCGATAAGGCCGCACTTCTCAGTGAGATCGCCGACCGACTGGTGCCGGGGGGTCGATTCGCATGCACGGTCGAGGACGGCGCGCCACTCACGGTCGAGGAGCGCACCGCGATGCCGGACTCCGACACCGTCTGGCCGATCCGGTTGAACGAGATGTCAGATCTGTTGCTCCGAGCCGGATTTCGCGTGACGTGGGCGAGCAATGTCACGGCGCAGCACCTCGCCGTGGCTGGCGCGCTCGCTCGGCGTTTCGCCGCGAGCCGTGACGACAGCGCGGGTGAAATCGGTACGCGGCGCATCGACGCACTGATCACCGGGCACCGGCTCTGGGCCGAGTGGATGCACAGCGGTCGGATCCGCAAGCATCTCCTCATCGCGGAGAAGCTCTGATCGCTGCGGGTGGCAGACCGAGCAGGTCCACATGGTCGACGATCGACGTCAGAGTACGGCTGGACGCACTGGTGAGTCGGCCATCGAGCCATCGCTCAATCCGATCCACACGACCTGGGTCCTGCTCCGCGGCTGCCGCGGCGCGGCCATGCAGCCACTGCTCCAGAAGTGCCCCCGTGGCGGGGCCGAGACGCCACGGGGTGTGGACGGATATCACGTCATACCCGTTCCGGCGCAATAACTCTCCCGCGCGCCGCGATGCGTCCGGGCCGAGCCGCCCGGCGCGCAACTGATGCGCATTGAAGAGGTCCGCGAGGAGCTCATCATCGTCGTCCGGCGGAGTGAGGCGGACGGTGCCCGTGACGGTGAGCGCCAGTAGGACGAAGGCCCCGGAGCCCATTGTGGGCATCAGGAGTTGCCTCAACTGGTGTGGCGTGAGCAGGTCGAGCAGGGCCTGGCAGGTGACGACGTCGGCTGGCTCCTCGTCGAGAAGTGCTGCGGTGTTCGCGATATCGCCGACGACGGCGTGCGCCCAGCCGCCCTGGACGGCCGGCGCCCGATCCAGGAGATCGCTGTCGAGGTCGACCAGGCGCCACTCCTGCGGGAACGGCAGCCGGGGCTGCAGCTGATGCCGTAACCACGCCGCGCCGCCACCGGTGCCCGCCCCGACGTCGACGAGCCGAAGTGGACGATCGGCGACCGTGGCGCGGACGTGGGCGGCCAGCCGGTCGGCAAGCCCGGCCGTGAAATCGCTTCGGGCGCGGGCATCCTCATCGCCGCGCAGAGCCAGCCATGACGCGTCGACGCGGCGGCCGGCGAGGCTCATGGACTCGTCACGCCGTCGATGAGGGCCGCCTCCGTGCGGGCGGCGCGCAGGGCCACGGTGTCGGATCCCGCAGTATCGATGCCTGCGGTGTCGACGCCTGCGGTGTCGACACCCGTGAGTTCGGCCAGCGCCGGGTCGAATACATCGGGGTCGAACCGGTCGGACAGCGCGTAGCGCATGAGCACCACGTCCCCGATGGCGCGGCTTCCGACGAGCCGCGCGCGCCGAGGCGATCGGTACGGGAACCGCCCGTCGCCGACGAACCGGCGCGCCCGAGCGTCCCCGACGAAGACGGGCGCCATCACCAGATGCATTTCGTCGACGAGGTTGTCGGCCAGGAACTGGGTATGGATCTGACCGCCTCCCTCGACCATCAGGCGTCGGATGCCTCGCTGGAGCAGATCACGCGACACCCAGCCCATCCGCACCGGATCGCCGGCATCCACCACACTCGCGTGCTCACCCAGCAGGCGGCGCGCCCGGTGCACGGCGGTCGATCGGCAGTACACGAGTTTGTCGAGCCCCGTTCGGAAGAAGTCGGCGTCCGCGGTGAGCCGTGCCGCCGCCGTGACGGTGACCTTCACCGGTGTCGCCGCCGCGCCGTCAGCGGTGCGGCGTGCCGCCCGCCCGGTGTCGCGCACCAGCAGTCGGGGATTGTCGGCGCGGATGGTGCCCGCGCCCACCAGAATCGCGTCACACCGTGCCCGTACCGCGTCGACACGGTCCAGATCGGCCGCATTGGACAAGGTGAGGCGCCCGCCGGAGGCGCTCGAGATATACCCGTCGAGCGACGTGCAGCAACTGAGCACCGTGTACGGGCGGACGGCACCGGCGTCGCCGAGTGGGTCATCGTCCACCACGCGGTCCACCATGCCGTCACCCATGGCGCCGTACCCGCGCCGGGGCGATCAGGCTCACCATGGTCCGAAGGCTACCGGCCGGGCCAGCCGAGCGCAGGGCGGTCGAGACGATGTTCGCCGTTACCTGCCACCCGATCAGCGACTCGCGGCGGGAACACGCCGCGCGGCGAAGGCGCGAGCGCAGGTTCCCGTCCCGGAGCCAGTGCCGCAGGCATGACGCGAGCGCGGCCGCATCGCCGGGCGGTACCAGCACGCCCGGCCGTGCGCCATCCGCGGCGACGCCCAGGGCTTCGGCGGTGCCGCCGACATCGCTGACGACCACCGGGATCCCGCGGGCGAGCGCCTCGGTGACGACCATGCCGTAGCTTTCGCCGAACGACGGCAGGACCACCAGGTCCGCTGCTGCGTAGCAGGCATCCAGGTCGGCAGCGCCGAGCGCCCCGCACAGGGTCACCCGGCCGGCGAGGCCCGCCGCCGCGAGTTCGCGGGCGAGGTCGGCGCTGAAGTCCGCGTCGACGTCCAGTGAACCGACGCAGGTGCAGATCCAGGCGGCATCGGTGAGCATGCCGAGCGCGGCGGCGAGGGTGCAATAACCCTTCGCCGCCGTGACCGCCGCGACACACAACAGCCTGGTGCCGCCGGCCGATGCCGCCGCTACCGGCCCGAGATCCACGCCCGGCCGGGCGACGGCGATCTGCTCGGCGGCCACGCCGTACACGGACCGCAGGTAACGCGACGTCCAGTCGCTCGTCACAACCACGCGGCGCACGCGCAACATCACCTCGGCCTCATCCTCGGCGAGGCTCGGATCGGCCGCGCCGAAGGGCATATGCGCGATCACGATAACGGCGCGGCGCGACGCGGCCGAAACGACGACATCGGCTGCGCCGCAGGCGATCATGCCGTCGATCAGCGCAGGCACATTGGGACCGAAGGCATCGAGTGCGGCGGCGAGCGACCGGCGTGCGTCCGCGCCGGGATGAGGCCACGTGCCGGCCACCAGGGTCTCGTGGACCTGCCAGCCCGCCGTGCGGAGACCCTCGATCACCCGCCGGTCGTATCGGTTGCCCCCGCTCGGCCGGGACGGATCGTCGAGGCCCTGCGGGACGATCGCCTGCACTGCGTCACGCATGATCAGGGGCACCCACGATCAGGTCCCGAACTCGTGCCGATAACTGGCCCAGGCGACCGGGGATTCGTGCACGGTCACCGTCACCGCAGCGAGATGCGTTGCGGCGTCGCCTATTCGGCCGCTCGTGCACTCCTCGGCGAGCAGACTCGCGATGCGCGCGGCCACTAGTTCGGTGGTGGTGTTCGCTCCGGCGAACTCCGCAACGTCGTCCAAATTGCGCCGGTCCCACCTATTGAGAACGGTCCGCAGCTTCTGCGCGGCCAGTCCGATGTCCACGACGATGCCGTCGGCGTCGAGGGCGCGCCCCGAGAATGCCGCGTCCACTACGAATGTCGCACCGTGTAAGCCCTGGGACGGCCCGAATATCGCGCCGCGCAGGCTGTGCGCGATCATCATGTGGTCACGGACGGTCACCGTGTACATGTCGGCTCCTTGCCAATTCCGATGGGTCAATCCCGGCAAGTCAATCCTGGTAGTCGATGGTGTGGCACAGCGCGGGCAGCGATCCGTCCACGATCCGAGGCAACACCGCGGGGAGCTCGTCGAACCGGGACGATCCCGTGATCAGCGCGTCGAACGCGTTGTCCGCCAACAGGTCCAATGCCAGGACAAGCCGCTCGCGATGCGTGCGCCGGCCGTGCTCCGACGGCGACACTGTGCCCACCTGGCTGGCCACGATGCCGAGTCTGCCGGAGTGAAAGCGCCCGCCCAAGGACAGCGTCACACTCGTGTCCCCGTACCAACTGAGCTCGACGACGCGACCCTCCCGCGCCAAAAGGTCCACCGCACATTGCAGGCCGGCGGCCGTGGCGCTCGCATGGAACGCCAGATCGCAGTCCGTCGGGGCGTCGGATGGCAGCGCGAAATCCACGCCCAGGGCCGCCGCGACAGCGCTCTTCGACGGGTCGACGTCCACGAGGGTGACCTCGGCGCCCGGTATCCCGCGGGCGAGCCGCGCCACGCAGCACCCCACGGCGCCCGCACCGACCACGGCGATGCGGTCACCGACCAGCGGCCGCGCATCCCACAATGCGTTGACGGCGGTCTCGACCATCCCGCCCAGCACGGCCCGCCGCGGCGGCACCGATTCCGGAACCGGCACCACGGCGGAAGCCGGTACCACATAAGACGTCTGGTGCGGGAACAGGCAGAAGACCGTCCGGCCGAGCAGATGTGCCGCGCCTGCCTCCACCACGCCGACGTTGAGGTACCCGTACTTCACCGGGGCGGGGAAGTCGCCGTCCTGGAACGGCGCGCGCATCAGCGCGTACTGGTCGACGGGCACATGGCCACGGAACACCAAGGACTCGGTGCCACGACTGATGCCGGAGAACACGGTGCGCACCAGCACCTCGTCGGGGCCGGGCTCGCGCAGTGGCACCGCCCGGATCTCACCGCGTCCGGGCTCGACGACCCAGAACGCATGTGCGTCTGCCACCATCGGCCCCTTCCTTTGCGGGTTCGGCTGCCCGGCCGGCCTTTCGCGAACCGGCGTGGGGCGCGTTAACTGGGCGATAGACGACAAACCAGCCGGACCTCCTCCCAGCCTTATACGCCCGGCCGGAGATCGGCAAGGGCGCCGGCCCCGCGGACCGACACCGGGATGTGAGGCGCGGATGGCGGGCGGATCGGGCAGTGCCGGGCCGATGGGCGGCGGATCGGC
>JAFIHI010000081.1 GCA_017848755.1 Nakamurella sp.
GACCGCGCGACCCTGCACGTCCAGGCCGGCGACGGCGGCAACGGCTGTGCCTCCGTGCGCCGGGAGAAGTTCAAACCGCTCGGCGGTCCGGACGGCGGCAACGGTGGCAACGGCGGTGACGTCGTTCTCGAGGTGGACACCGGCGTGCACACCCTGCTCGACTTCCACTACCGTCGCAACATCCGCGCGACCAACGGGCGCCCCGGCATGGGGGACAACCGGCACGGGGCCGCCGGCGGTGCCCTCCACATTGGCGTGCCGGACGGCACGGTCGTCCTGGACGAGAACGGTGAGCTGCTCGCGGATCTCGTCGGCGTCGGGGCCAGTTTCGTCGCGGCCCGCGGTGGGCGGGGCGGGTTGGGCAATGCCGCGCTCGCGTCGAAGGCCCGCAAGGCCCCGGGCTTCGCCCTGCTCGGCGAACCGGGGGAAGCGCTCGACATCGTCCTCGAATTGAAGAGCGTCGCCGACGTCGGCCTCATCGGGTTCCCGTCGGCCGGCAAGTCCTCGCTCGTGTCGGTGCTGTCGGCCGCGAAGCCGAAGATCGCGGACTACCCGTTCACCACGCTGGAGCCGAACCTCGGCGTGGTGACGGCCGGGTCCGCGGTGTTCACTGTCGCGGACGTGCCCGGACTGATACCGGGCGCCAGCGAGGGCCGCGGGCTCGGGCTGGAGTTCCTCCGACACATCGAGCGATGCGCCGTGCTGGTGCACGTGGTCGACTGCGCCACCGTCGAGCCCGGCCGCGACCCGGCGAGCGACATTGCCGCGGTGGAAACCGAACTCGCCCGCTACACCCCGTCACTGGCAACGGATCTTGCCGACAAGCCGCGACTGGTCGCGCTGAACAAGATCGACGTCCCCGAGGCGCGGGAACTCGCCGAGTTCGTCGCGGGCGACCTGCGCGCCGCCGGCCACCGGGTGTTCCTGGTGTCCGCGGCCACCCACGAGGGTCTGGATGAGCTCGCCTACGCCATGGCGGAAGTCGTCGAGGCGGACCGGCGTACGCGGCCGGTGGGTGCGCCGCCGCGCATGGTGATCCGGCCCGCCGCCGTCGACTCCGAACAGTTCACTGTCGAGCTGGATCCGGAGCTACCGGGCGGCTTCGTGGTGCACGGCAGCAAACCCGAGCGGTGGATCCGGCAGACCGATTTCACCAACGACGAGGCGGTCGGCTACCTCGGCGATCGGCTGGCGCGGCTCGGCGTCGAGGACCGGCTCGCCGCGCTCGGCGCCGAACCCGGCGCCGCCGTCACCATCGGAGATGTCACGTTCGACTGGGAACCGGCGATCGCCGCGGGCGATCTCGAGACCCCGTCCGGTCGTGGCACGGATGCGCGGCTGGAGACCACGGATCGCGTTCCGGCCGCCGAACGCAAGGTGCTGCATCGCATCCGGCGCGGGCTGCCGGCGGAGGTCGACGGCCCGGACGGTGCGCCGAGCGGCCGGAGAGCCCGCCGGTGAATACGTTGCGCGCCGTCATACCCGATGGCCGGCATCAGACGGACACCCGCGCCGCGATCGGGGCGGCCCGCACCATCGTCGTCAAAGTCGGTTCATCATCGCTCACCACCGCGGCCGGCGGGCTGGACGCCGCCCGGCTCGACGCGCTGGTCGACGCGCTCGCGGCCCGCGCGGGGGCCGGCAGCAACGTGGTGCTGGTGTCCTCCGGGGCCATCGCCGCCGGGCTGGCCCCGCTCGGCCTGCGGCGCCGCCCGCGGGACCTGCCCACCCAGCAGGCCGCGGCCTCGGTCGGCCAGCAGCAGCTCGCGGCCCGGTACGCCGACTCGTTCTCGCGGCACGGGCTCAAGGTCGGCCAGGTGCTGCTCACTACCGACGACGTGGTGCGGCGGGCGCACTACCGCAATGCGCAGCGCACGTTCGCGCGGCTGCTGCATTTCGGCGTGGTGCCGGTGGTCAACGAGAACGACACGGTGGCGACCACCGAGATCCGATTCGGCGACAACGACCGTCTCGCAGCGCTTGTCGCGCATCTTGTCGGGGCCGACGCACTGGTGCTGCTGTCCGATGTGGACGCTCTCTACACCGGCGATCCGCGTCTGCCGGACTCCAC
This sequence comes from Nakamurella sp., assembly GCA_017848755.1. Taxonomy (GTDB): domain Bacteria; phylum Actinomycetota; class Actinomycetes; order Mycobacteriales; family Nakamurellaceae; genus Nakamurella. The sequence goes on from JAFIHI010000081.1 coordinate 2,072, forward strand.
CGCGATCTCGGAGATCACCGACCCGTCGCAGTTGACCGGGATCGCCATGGACGGCAGGGGCGAGCTCGGGACCGGCGGCATGGTGTCGAAGGTCACCGCCGCGATGATCGCGACGGGGGCGGGGATTCCGGTGCTGCTCGCCGACGCCGCGCAGGCGACGACGGCATTGGCCGGCGGGCCCGGCCCGCAGAATAGCCTGTATCTCGGCCCGCAGATCGGCACGGTGTTCGCGCCCGCTCTGCGACGCACCAGTGCGCGCCTGTTCTGGCTGCGGCATGCGGCGTCGTCGTCCGGGGCGCTCGCGCTGGACGCCGGCGCCGTCGCGGCCGTGACCGCCCGCCGCAAATCGCTGCTACCGGCAGGCATCACCGGCGTCCGCGGCGATTTCGAGTCCGGCGACGTCGTCGACCTGCTCGGCCCTGAGGGCGCCGTGGTCGCGCGCGGCATCGTGGGGCACGACGCTGCGGAACTTCCGTCCATCATCGGCCGGCACCTGGCGGACCTACCGGCGGAGCAGCGCCGTGAGGTGGTGCACGCGGACGATCTGGTGATCGTGCGTCACCCGGCGCGGCGCGGCAAGGCTCCGGTGTGACGGCCGCCCATGGCAGGCTTGAGAGGTGGATGCGGTGAGTGAACTCCAGGCGGGCGAGCGCGGCAACGGATATGACGACGTTCCGGGCCGCGCGCCTGCGGTCACCCGAGCGGATGTGCTTGCGGCTGCGGGCCGGGCGAAGTCGGCATGCGATGCGATAGCCGCCGCTTCGTCGGCCGTGAAGGACGCTGCCCTCAAGGCCATGGCCGCCGCTCTGCGCTCACGGTCGGCCGAGGTGCTCGCGGCCAACGGAGCGGACGTGGCGGCCGCGCGGGCGGCCGGGACCGCCGAGGCGCTCGTCGATCGGCTCGCGCTTTCCGCCGCGCGGATCGAGGCGATGGCGGCCGGCTTGGAGCACCTGGCCGATCTGCCCGACCCGATCGGTACCGTGGCGCGGGGGTCGGTACTGCCGAACGGCCTGGAACTGCGCCAGGTGCGCGTGCCGCTGGGTGTGGTGGCGATCATCTACGAGGCACGGCCGAACGTGACCGCGGACGCCGCCGGTATCGCGCTCAAGGCGGGAAACGCCGTGCTGCTGAGGGGTTCCGGCTCCGCCCATGCCTCGAACAGCGTCATCGTCGATGTGCTGCGGGAGGCGGCGGCGTCGGCCGGGTTGCCGGCGGACGCGATCGTGCTGGTTCCCGGCACGGATCGCAGTTCGGTGACGCATCTGATGACGGCGCGCGGGCTGGTCGACGTGATCATCCCGCGCGGCGGGGCCGGGTTGATCCGCGCCGTCGTCGAGGGGTCCACGGTGCCGGTGATCGAGACGGGGGTCGGCAACTGCCACGTGTACGTGGACGCGTCGGCCGACATTCCGATGGCGTTGGACATCCTGATCAACTCCAAGACGCGGCGGCCGTCCGTCTGCAACGCCGCCGAGAACCTGTTGGTACACAAGGACATCGCCCGCGAGTTCGTGCCGCTCGCCACGGCCGCACTGGCGGCGCAGGGAGTGATGATCCACGCCGAGCCGCGATTCGCGGAGTTGGCTGGACCGGGGTCGACCGTGCCGGCGACCGATGAGGATTTCGACACCGAATACCTGGCGCTGGATATCGCAGCGGCCGTGGTGGACGGGCTCGACGCGGCGATCGGGCACGTGAAACGACACGGCACCGGGCATACGGAGGCCATCGTCACCGGCGATCTTGCCGCAGCCCGAGAGTTCACCGGCCGCATCGACGCGGCGGCGGTGATGGTGAACGCGTCGACGGCGTTCACCGACGGCGGCGAGTTCGGATTCGGCGCGGAGATCGGCATCTCCACCCAGAAGCTGCATGCGCGGGGGCCGATGGGTCTACCGGAGTTGACGTCGACCAAGTACATCGTCACGGGGACCGGCCAGGTAAGGCCGGTCGCGTGAACGGGGCCGAGACCGACACGGGCCGCTCGCGCCCGGCCGTCTTGTCCGGAGTCCGGCGGCGGATCGGCGTCATGGGCGGCACGTTCGATCCGATCCACCACGGCCATCTGGTCGCGGCATCCGAAGTGGCGTCGCGATTCTCGCTCGACACGGTGATCTTCGTGCCGACCGGCCAGCCGTGGCAGAAGCATTCCGGCGGGGTGAGCACCGCGGAACACCGTTACCTGATGACGGTGATCGCGACGGCCTCGAATCCGCGGTTCACGGTGTCCCGGGTCGATCTCGACCGGGCGGGGCCGACCTACACCGTGGACACCCTGCGCGAACTGAAGGCGCAGTTTCCGGGCGACGAGTTGTACTTCATCACCGGCGCGGACGCGCTGGCGGCGATCATGAGCTGGAAGGATGCCGACGAGCTGTCGAGCCTGGCGCGGATGATCGGCGTCACCCGGCCCGGCTACCAGCTCGCCGACCCGGATCTGCCGGGCGGTTCGGTCACGCTGATCGAGGTTCCGGCGCTTGCGATCTCGTCGACCGACTGCCGGGAGCGGGTGCGACGCGGCGAACCCGTCTGGTACCTGGTGCCCGACGGCGTTGTGCAATACATCAGCAAACACCGACTGTACGTTCCCGGCGAGGAGGGCGCCTAAGTGACAGCAACCGAATCTGCCCGCGCGGCCGCGCTTGTCGCGGCGCAGGCGGCGTCCGACAAGCATGGCACCGACCTGGTGATCATCGATGTGTCCGACCGGCTTCCGTTGACCGACTGCTTCGTGGTGGTCACTGCCGCCAACGAGCGGCAGGTCGGCGCGATCATCGACGAGGTGACGGAGCGGTTGGCGCACCGCGGGATCAAGGCGCTGCGCCGGGAGGGCGAGCGGGACGGCCGCTGGGTGTTGCTCGACTTCGGTGATGTGGTGGTGCACGTGCAGCACGCGGAGGAACGCGTCTTCTACGCCCTGGAGCGGCTGTGGGGTGACTGTCCCACGATCCCGTTCGTCGATGACGCCCTGCCGGTGGCCGGGTCGGTTGGTGACCCGGTAGCAGAGTCGATGCCGACGGTGACACGGGCTTGAGGACGTGACCCATGGCACTGGACCACGTCATCGCGATGCGGCACGGCGAGACCGAATGGAACCTCGCCCTGCGCATGCAGGGGCATCGCGACATCCCGCTCAGCGAGGTGGGTCTCGCGCAGGCGAAGGCCGCCGCCGCGTCCGTCGGAGCGCTGGAACCGGATGTCATCGTCTCCTCCGATCTGCAGCGAGCGCACGCCACGGCACAGGCCATCGGCCGGGCGACCGGTCTGTCGGTTCGTACCGACCGTCGGCTGCGGGAGACCTCGCTGGGCGAGTGGGAGGGTCTGAGCCGGGATGAGGTCCAAGCACGGTGGCCCGGCGAGTGGGAACGCTGGCGGCACAGCGACGCCCGGATCGCTCCGCCCGGCGGCGAATCCCGGGTCGAGGTGGCGGCTCGCGCACAGCGCGTGGTGGACGATCTGGACGCCGGGTCCTACCGCACCGCCCTGCTGGTGACGCACGGCGGACTCATCGTGGGGCTCACCGGGCGTCTGCTCGGCCTGCCCGACGATCTGTGGGGGCACCTGGTCGGCGTCAGCAACTGCCACTGGGTGGTGCTGCACCGGGTGGTAGGGCGCTGGCGGCTGCACACCTACAACGGCGGGCTCGCAGGCATCGTGCCCCCCGTCGACGAGGAGATCGCCGACGACTGACGGTGCTGCCTGACAATGTTGGCTGAGGGTGCGGCTTGAGGGTCGCGTCTAGCGGTGCTGTCCGGCGTTGGCAGGGTTGTCCACCTGTCCGATTTCCATCCCCACCGCCGGTCTGCCTTCGTCTGCCTGCGGGTGGGATCGCTAGCGTGCTCGCATGTTTCGTCGGTCTTCAGACGCTGTGCCTGCTCGTGGCCGGGCCGTCGGCCCGGTAGCCCGGGACCGCGTCATGGCGCTGCGGTCGCATGGTGCTGGGGGATCCGGCGCCGAGGTGCACTCGGGGTGGGTGCCCGGGCCGCAGGCATCTTTGGCCGACCTACCACCGCTGTTCGAGGCGTTGGTGGGCGAGCCTCCGACAGACGCCGCCGGCCCGCAGCGCGCGGACGACGATGCGTGGACCGCGGCGGCCGACGACGCTGTCGGACCGCGGGTAGCCGCGCGGTCGACGCCGGAGCGCGCGACCGGAACGGACGCGGCGACGATGGGCGGACCGGGAGGACGTGCTTGGGCGGCGCGGATGGTGCGATCAGGGCCCTGGGGAGCGCTCGCGGAGAAATGGGTGCCGGATTCGATGCGGGACGCCCGGATCAACCCGGGCCGCCGCGGTGCGGCATTGTTGTCCGTCGTTGCCGCGTTGGCCGCCGTTGTCGCTGCCGTGGGGGTGTGGTGGAGCAGGCCCGAGCCCACGCCGGTGCTCGGTGCCGCCTCATCGGCAGATCCGTCGGTGATAGGGACATCCGGTGCCGAACCGGCGATCGGTGGAATCCGATCCGGCGGTGCTATGGCGGAGCCGTCGGCAGCCGGCGGTGCGCCGGGATCCGGCAACCCGTCCAGCGCGGCGACGACCGTGGCTTCCACCGCGCCGACGCGACCGCCCGATCCGATCCTGGTGTCCGTGACCGGGCGCGTGCGGAATCCCGGACTGGTCACCGTGCCCGCCGATGCGCGCGTCGCCGATGCCATCGCGGCGGCTGGCGGTGTGCTGGACTCCACGGAGCTCACCGGCATCAATCTCGCGGCGCACGTCACGGACGGAGCGTCGGTGGTAGTCGCGGGGCCTAACGGCAGCAGCGTCGAGGCCGAGACCGTCGTGGCCGGCTCCGATTCGACGGTCGGCGGGCCCGGCGCCGGCCCGAGTGCTGCGCTGATCAACATCAACACCGCGGATTCGCAGGCGCTGCAACAACTCTCGGGAGTAGGGCCGGTCACGGCCGGCGCGATCATCGAGTACCGCTCGCGGCACGGCCGGTTCACCGACCTGAAACAGTTGCAGGAAGTTTCCGGGATCGGACCCGCGACGTTCGCCCGCATTGCGCCGCACGTGACGTTGTGAGTCACGGTGTCCGTGCGTCGCCGGTGGACCGAGCCGGAAGCTCCGCCACCGGTTGACCTGCGACTGGCCCTGCCGGCGCTGGCCGTGTGGGCGGGATGTCTGGTGGGGCTGTGGGCGACCACAGCGGCGTGGTGGGTCGCGGGTGCGGGTGCCGCCAGCGCGGTCGGCTGCGGGGTCGCGGCGAGCGTCGGTCGCCGGAGGATCGCCGGCCTGGTTGCCGTCCTGGTCTGCCTGTCCGCCGCGACGGCCCTCGCCGCCCTGCGTGCACAGGCGGCAGTCCACGACCCGGTCGTGGTCGCAGCCGCCGCGGGGGACTGGGCCACCGTCGATGTCGTCGTGACGGGTGACCCCGTGGCGGTGCGAACGAGATTCTCCACCGGTCCGGCCCCGGATGCGGTGGGCGCGGCGGCGGCCGGCGCGAACCGGTCCGGGCCGGCTGGTGTGGCTCGCGTCGCCGAGGGGCGATGGCGCATCGCCGCCCGCGCCGTGGCCGTCACGGTCAGCGGGCGCACCGTGCGATCGGGAGCCTCTGTGACGATCTTCGGCGACGGACCCGGGTGGGCATCCGTCGTGACCGGGCAGACGATCCGAACGAGTGGCACGGCGGCGCCGGATGCGTTCGGGGCGCTGCCAGGGGTGGTGATGAGACCGCACGGCGATCCGCTTCTCGTCGCGGGCGTGCCCTGGTGGGGCGCGTGGGCCGGTAGCGCGCGTGCCGCTCTCGCCCGCTCGGCCGGCGCACTGGACCCGGACCGTGGCGGGCTGCTTCGCGGGCTGGTGGTCGGCGATACGCGGGGCATCGGCCCGGCCCTGTCCGGTGATGCCAAGGCGGCCGGGCTGACACACCTGGTCGCGGTGTCCGGCACGCACATGGCCGTGGTCAGCGGCGCCGTGTTCGTGCTGCTGCGACGATTCGGCCCGCGGGTGTCGTCGATGGTGGCGGCCGCCGCTCTCGCCGCCATGGTCGTCCTGGTCGGTCCCGCGCCGTCCGTGCTGCGTTCGGTCGTCATGGGGATGATCGCCGTCGCCGCCGCCGTGCTCGGACGGCCCCGTGCCGCCCTGCCGGCCCTATCGGCGGCCGTGTTCGCGCTTCTCCTCATCGACCCGACACTGGCGGTGTCGGTCGGATTCGTGCTGTCCGTGCAGGCCACGGCGGCGTTGGTGCTGCTGGCCCCGCCGTGTACCCGCGCACTGCAGCGGCGCGGCATGCCGCCCGGCTGGGCCACCCTGCTGGCGCTGCCGGTCGCGGCGCACATCGCCACCATGCCCGTCATCGCCTCGATCAGCGGGAGTGTGTCGCTCGTCGCCATTCCAGCGAATATCGCGGTGGCGCCGGTGGTCGCACCGGCGCTCCTGCTCGGCCTGGCCTGCCTCATCGCCGGTGCGTGGTGGCCGCCGGCCGGGGCGGCGATCGCGCGCATCGACGGGCCGCTGCTCGGTTGGATCACCGGCACTGCGCATCGCCTCGCCCGGTGGCCGTCCGCCACGGTGCCCTGGCCCGCCAGCCCGGCCGGTGTCCTGGTGCTGGCCGGCCTGATCGTCGTCGCACTCGAGCTGACGCGTCACCGTCGGCTGCGGGCCGCCGCCCTGGCGGCGGCCATCGGTGCGGCGATCGTCGTGATCCCGGCTCGGGTCGTCGCCATCGGCTGGCCGGTCGACGGATGGTTGATGACGGTCTGCGAGGTGGGGCAGGGTGACGCGATCGTGCTATCCACCGGGGTCGAGGGCAGCGCAGTGGTGGTGGACACCGGCCCCGACCCTGAGGCGATGGACGGATGCCTGCGGCGGCTGGGGGTCACCTCGATCGCGCTGCTCGTGATCACCCACTTGCACGCGGACCACATCGATGGTCTCGATGGCGCGATCCGCGGGCGTGCGGTCGGCCGGATCGGCCTCGGCCCCGACCATTCGTCATCCTCGGGGCTCGCGGCGATAGCGGCTGCTGCCAACGCAAACCATGCCCCGGTCTTCACCATGGTTCCGGGCCAGGCCCTGCGGATCGGCGAGCTCGCGATCGATGTGCTCGGACCGTCCGACGAGTTCTACGGGACGGCATCCGATCCCAACAACGACTCGGTCGTGTTCCGGGCGACGCACGGCGGAGTGCGCATGCTGTTGACCGGTGACATCGAACGTGAGGCCCAGGCGGCCCTGTTGGCCGCGCATGTCGACCTGCGTGCCGATGTGATGAAGCAACCGCATCATGGCTCATCGAAGTTGCTGCCCGAGTTCGTCGAAGCCGTGGCTCCGCAGGTGGCCGTCATCGGGGTGGGAGTCGGCAACGACTACGGCCATCCGGCGAACGCCGCGCTCGAGATCGATCGGGATGCCGGTGTGACGGCGATCCTGCGAACAGACGTGGACGGCGACGTTCAGGTCTGCGAGACCGAAGCCGGCGTCGGCACCGTATCGCGCGGTGCCAGCCTGGTCGGCGTGCGCGGACGCGTCGCCGCCGGAGCGTCCGGCCGGTGACCGTCCCCGTGCCGATGTGTCCGACGCGGCTGGCACGATGGTCCCGTGCCCCCATCGGAGACCGTGCCGACGCTGGTTCTGCTCCGCGGCGACGAGCAGCTCCTGGTCGACCGCGCGGTGTATCGGATCACCGCAGCCGCGCGCAAGGCTGATCCGGCGACCGAACGGCGCGAGGCGGCCTGCGCGGGGCTGACGGTCGGTGAGTTCGCCGATCTGGTGGCGCCGAGCCTGTTCGCGGAACCGCGCGTGGTGTTGCTGCGCGGTGCGCAGGATGCGGCCAAGGACGCGGCCGATGCGGTGCTGGCGTATACGGCGGCGCCGGTGGACGGCGTCACGTTGGTGGTGCACCACAGCGGCGCGGCTCGGAACAAGTCCCTCATCGACGGGCTGACGCGATCCGGAGCGGCGGTCGTGCTCTGCGCCCCGATCACGCGCCCAACGGAGCGCATCGAGTTCGTCCGCGGCGAGATCCGGGCGGCCGGCGGAACAACGACGCCGACCGCGGTCGCCGCCCTCATCGACGCGGTGGGCAACGACCTCGCGGAACTCGCGTCGGCGGCGAGCCAGCTCGTCGCCGATACCGGTGGCATGGTCGACGAGTCCGCGGTGCACCGATACCACCGGGGCCGGGCGGAGGCCTCGGGGTTCGCGGTAGCGGACCTGGTGATCGCGGGCAACACGGCCGCGGCCCTGGAGGCGCTGCGATGGGCGCTGATCGTCGGGGAGCCGCCGGTCCGGATCGCCGACGCGCTCGCCGGCGGCGTCCGCACCGTGGCCAAGGTTGCCGGCGCGGCCGGTGGCAGTTCCGTCCAGCTCGCCGCGCAACTGGGCATGCCGCCGTGGAAGATCGACAAGGCGCGCGGACCGGCCCGCGCATGGTCGCCGACGGGCCTGGCCGCCGCCATGGGCATCGCGGCCGAGCTCAACGCCGAGGTCAAGGGTGGCGCGGCCGACGTCGGCTATGCCCTCGAACGTGCCGTGCTCGGAATCTCCCGAGCACGTCGGATCCCGCGATAAACGTGCGGACCCGAGCAGACGCGAGAGCAGCCGATCGGAATGCCCGACCGGCTGCTCTTGGATTGTCGTGACAGGCGAATCGGCCGGCGCATCGCGCGGGCCGGCCGTGCAACGGCGCAGGCCGTACTGCGGCGCAGGCCGTACTGCGGCGCAGGTCCCACTACAGCGAGTTCGCCCGCTGCGCCAGTGCCGACTTGCGGTTGGCTGCCTGATTGGCGTGGATCACACCCTTGCTGACGGCCTTGTCCAGATCGCGTGACGCGGTCTGCAGGGCGGTCAGGGCGGCTTCCTTGTCTCCGGCGTCGGCGGCCGTGCGGAAGCGCCGCACCGACGTCTTCAGCGCAGAACGGACCGACTTGTTGCGCTGCCGCGCCTTCTCGTTGGTCTTGTTGCGCTTGATCTGGGACTTGATGTTGGCCACGCCGGATTGCCTTCGTGTTGTCGGGAACGTCGTTCGTCTGGGTCGTGCTCACAGCTCATACGGCGGCGCTGCGCGCACACCGACAGGTCAGCTTACCAGGACGCGAAGGCCTGCGCGAACCGCTCGGTCGCGCCTCACCGGAGCGCGTATGACGGTGTTCGTACCCGATCACCATCGGGAGGCAGATGCCGTCGGCTGGCCGCGCGGACGGAACGTGGGACGATAGACGGCGCACCGCTCGACCGGTCACCTGACGAAACCCACGTACGACTGGAGATACCGCACCTCGTGAGCTCAGATGCGTCAAGCGCGGCGCCGGTTCCCGCCACCTCGCAGCCGTCGATGAAACACCGGACGACGTTCACACCGCCGGAGCGGATCCGCAACTTCTGCATCATCGCGCACATCGACCACGGCAAGTCGACGCTGGCAGATCGGATGTTGCAGCTCACCGGTGTGGTCGACGCCCGGTCCATGCGCGCGCAATACCTCGACCGGATGGACATCGAACGCGAGCGCGGCATCACGATCAAGTCGCAGAACGTGCGCCTGCCGTGGTCCGTCACGGGCGTCGGTGACGCAGCCGGTGCGACGACGGACTACGTCCTGCACCTGATCGACACCCCGGGACACGTCGATTTCACCTATGAGGTGTCGCGGTCGCTCGCCGCCTGTGAGGGCGCCGTGCTGCTGGTCGACGCCGCGCAGGGCATCGAGGCGCAGACTCTCGCCAACCTGTATCTGGCGTTGGAGCACGACCTCGCGATCATCCCGGTGCTCAACAAGATCGACCTGCCTGCCGCCCAGCCGGAACGCTACGCGGACGAGATCGCGCACATCCTCGGCGGCTCCCCGGACGACATCCTGCGCGTCTCCGGCAAGACCGGCCAGGGTGTGCGGGAGTTGCTCGACCGGGTGGTGGCCGAGGTACCCCCCCCGGTCGGCGACGCCGATGCGCCGGCCCGCGCCATGATCTTCGATTCCGTCTACGACATCTACCGCGGCGTGATCACCTACATCCGGGTCGTCGACGGGAAGATCACACCCCGCGAGCGCATCCAGATGATGTCCACCAAGGCGACGCACGAACTGCTCGAGGTCGGCATCATCTCGCCCGACCCGATCGCGACCAAGGGCCTCGGCGTGGGCGAGGTCGGGTACCTCATCACCGGGGTGAAGGATGTTCGACAGTCCAAGGTGGGGGACACCGTCACATCCGCAGTGAAACCGGCATCGCAGGCGCTGGTCGGGTTTCACGAGCCGCGGCCGATGGTCTACTCCGGGCTCTACCCGATCGACGGTTCGGACTACCCGCTGCTGCGGGACGCGCTGGACAAGCTGCAGCTCAACGACGCGGCGCTGCACTACGAGCCGGAGACGTCCACGGCGCTCGGCTTCGGGTTCCGCTGCGGATTCCTGGGGCTGTTGCACCTCGAGATCACCCGCGACCGGCTGGAGCGCGAGTTCGGCCTCGAGCTGATCTCCACGGCACCGAACGTGGTCTACCGGGTGACGATGGAGGATCGCACCGAGCGGGTTGTCACGAATCCGTCGGACTGGCCCGGCGGCAAGATCGCCGAGGTGCGCGAGCCGATGGTGCGGTGCACGATCCTGACCCCGAACGATTACGTGGGCGCGATCATGGATCTGTGTCAGACCCGTCGCGGCGCGATGAAGGGAATGGACTACCTCTCCGAGTCGCGGGTCGAGCTTCGGTACGAGATGCCGCTCGCGGAGATCATCTTCGACTTCTTCGACGCGCTGAAGTCTCGCACGCGCGGGTACGCGTCGCTCGACTACGAGGAGATCGGAACGCAGGTCGCGGATCTCGTGAAGGTCGACATCCTGTTGCAGGGCGAGACGGTGGACGCGTTCTCGGCGATCGTGCACCGCGACACCGCCTATTCCTACGGCACCGCGATGGCGACGAAACTGCGTGAGCTGATCCCCCGGCAGCAGTTCGAAGTCCCGATCCAGGCCGCGGTCGGGTCGAGAATCATTGCGCGCGAGAACATCCGGGCGCTGCGTAAGGACGTCTTGGCCAAATGCTACGGCGGCGACATCACACGCAAGCGCAAGCTCCTGGAGAAGCAGAAGGAGGGCAAGAAGCGTATGAAGATGGTCGGTCGGGTCGAGGTGCCCCAGGAGGCCTTCATCGCCGCGCTCGCCACCGACGCCCCCACTGGCAAGGAACCCAAGAAGTAACACCAGCGGGGTGCCGCATGCCGTCGTTTCTGGCGCCGTCCCGCACGTCGGGGGCGTTTCGCCGATAGCCTTACCGCTATGGGGCACATCACGGTCGAGGTCAATCGCCTTGCGGCTGCCGCGCGATCCGGCGAACTCGCGGAATTGTGCCGGACACATGGACTGGACCTGCTGGTCTTGTTTGGCAGTGCGGTACCGGTGTTCGACGCCGCCGAGTTAGGGCCGCGTGCTCCATCGAAGAGCGGCGAACCGCGAGACATCGACCTCGCTATCGCCATCGAGCGCGGCGCCGCACCACCCGACGTGCTAGCGATCCTGCAGGATCTCTACCTGCTGACCGGAAGTGAGCGGATCGACCTGATGGTGCTCGATCATGCTGGACCGGTGGCACGCCAGCGTGCGTTGACTCGTGGGCGGATGCTTTTCGAGGGGTCTCCCGGTCGGTTCGCGGAGGCGCAGATCCTCGCCGCGATGGAGTATCTCGACACCGCGCCGTTTCGTGAACTCGCGCTCGGCATGCTGGCGAATCGATGAGTCCGAAAGAGTTCGACGCGCCCGCGGTGCAGCGGCGACTTCAACTGATGTCGCAGTTGCTGGACGACCTCGAGACGGTGGGCGCTGCCTCTGCGGACCGTCTTGAATCAGATCGGATGTTGCGGCACGGCGTCGAGCGCATCTTGACCCAACTGGTGGAACTAGCTACGGCGATCAATAGCCATATCGCCGCGACGTCCCTGGGTGTGGCGCCGGAAGACTACCGTTCGTCGTTCGCCCAGATCGCGGAGGCGGGTGTCATCGCTCCCGACCTCGCCAAGCGATTGGCTCCATCGGCGGGGCTACGGAACATCCTGGTACACGAGTACGCGGATATCGATCTCGGCATCGTTGCGACATCGATCGTTACGGCCCTGCGAGACTATCGAGATTACTGTCGTGGTGTCGCGCGGTGGTTGACATCCAGGTAGCGCTGTACCCTGCGACTACGGTCGGCGGTGGATCACGATGGGAAGGACCGCCGCAGCACCTCCGGAGCGCAGCTTGGACGCCGCGGTGGTGATCGGCCACAGCGACGAGGTGGCGTCCACCACGAGCAGCACCGCCCGGCCCGCGACCGCCGCCGGATTGGGCACGCCGATGCTGCGCGCCCAGAACGCCGCCTCGGCGGGGGAGGTCAGATCCTCATCGGCAGCCCCCGATATGGCGAGCGCCGCGGGATCGAGGCGGTCGCGAAGTACTCCCACACGCCTTCGTCCGCGGTAGAACTGAGCAGCACCACCGAGGCATGATCGATGCCGCGCCCGGCCCGGCCGACCTGCTGGTAGTAGGAGACCGGCGACGGGGGAGCCCCGACGTGCACGCAGAAGCCGAGATCCGGCTTGTCGTAACCCATTCCGAGCGCAGACGTGGCGACTAGCGCCTTGATCGCATTGCCGCGGAGGGCCTCTTCCAGCCGCTCCCGTTCACCCGCTTCCAGCTGTCCGGTGTAGGCGGCCACGCGCACCGCCCAGCCGTGGTACGCGGTGATCGCCCCCGCCAGCCGCTCGGCATCGGCCACCGTCAGGGCATAGACGATTCCGGACCCCGGCAGTTTCGGCAGGTTTTCCACCACCCACGCGAACCGCTTCAGCGGCGAGAGCCCGTCGATCACGGCCAGGTGCAGGCTGGATCTGGCCAGCGGCCCGCGCAGCACCAGCGTCTGCTCGCCGAGCTGTGCTGCCACATCCTGCGTCACCCGAGTATTCGCCGTCGCCGTGGTCGCCAGCACGGGGGTGTCGGGGGAAAGCCGGCGCAGCGCATCGGCGACCCGCCGGTAGTTGGGCCGGAAATCGTGACCCCAGTCCGAGACGGCGTGCGCCTCGTCGATCACCAGCAGCCCCAGCGACCCGGCCAGCGCCGTCATGACCCGCCGTCCGAAGCCCGGATTCGCCAGACGCTCGGGGGAGACCAGCAGCACGTCCACCTGGCCTCCGCGCAGGTCCGCCTCGATGGCGTTCCATTCCTCGACGTTCGACGAGTTCAGCGTGGCGGCGCGAAGCCCGGCCCGCGCGGCTGCGGCTACCTGGTCGCGCATCAGCGAGAGCAGCGGCGACACAACGAGAGTCGGCCCGAAACCGGCTGCCCGGCGCAGCGCGGCCGCCACCCAGTACACCGCCGATTTGCCCCACCCTGTCGCCTGCACCACCAGCACGCGCGCGGCCGGCTGCAATAGCCCCTCGACCGCGGTCAGCTGATCGTCCCGCAGCCGCGCGCCCGCACCCGCCAGTGCGGCGATCACCCGGTCGGCCACCTGCTGTTGATCGTCCCCAAGGCCCATACGCGTCACGCTAGGGCACGTCCCCGAGACCCTCTTTCGACCGAACGCGTGCGGAGCCGCATGAGCACTTCGTCATACCGGTTATACTTTGCGGCATGAAGGTTGCTGTCTCCCTGCCGGACAAGCTCTTCGAAGAGGCCGACGACGCGGCGGCGCGCATGGGCCTGAATCGTTCCGCGCTATATGCGCGTGCGCTCGAGGCCTTCCTCGCCCGCCAAGGCGCCGATCCGGTGACGACCCGTCTCGATGAGTTGGCAGCGGTGCAGGACCCCGTCGACGGTGCCGCCGCGGCACGCCGGCTCATTGATGCCGGGCGGTGGGAGTGGTAGCTCGCGGCGAGATCTGGTGGGTCGACTTCGCGAATCGGGTCGGCTCGGGGCCGGGTTACCGGCGGCCGGCGGTGGTCATCTCATCCGACCGGTTCAACGCGTCGCGGCTATCCACCGTCGTGGTGGCCGCGGTGACGTCTAACCTGCGGTTGGCTTCAGCGCCGGGCAATGTGCTGCTGCCGGACGGACTCCTGCCGAAGCCATCGGTGATCAATGTGACGCAATTGCTCACCATCGATCGGGTGCTGCTCAATCGTGCTATCGCGACAGTGCCACCGCTGGAGTCCGCCGAACTTGATCGGGGCTTGCGCCTCGTGCTCGATCTGTAGCGGCTCGGTCTCGGTACCCTGGCGACGCAGATGACGTCGTTCCGCGCCGGGCCGGCGCTAATGCGCCGCCCGGCACTCGTCCCCGCCCGAACCGCCGATGACGTAGTTGTCGGTCGATGGCCGGGTCAGCCGACCCCGGCGCGCTTCGCGAGCCCACGGACGTAGGCCGCTTGGCCCGCGTGTTGCAGGCAGTCGCCGATGAGGCTGACCAGGCGCACGGACGCCGTCACCGGCGGGTCCCACCGTGTGTCCACAACGCGGGACAGCTCGTTCACGGTCAGTGAGTCCACGTACGCGAGGCTCGCCGCATGGACGTCGGCGTGGTACCCGTCGAGCAGATCTGCGGGAACCCGCACCGCGGCCACCTCGCTGCTGGAGTGGCCGTAGCCGTGCGCTGCAACCGGGAAGGGCAGGCCGAACCGGCCGTGCCAGCCCTTGGCCGTCCAGACTTGCTCGGTGCCCGCGATACCGGCAACGTGATCATCCTGCACGCGCGACAGGTGCCAGATCAGCCAATCGATGGAGTTCGCGTCGGGATCCGGCCGGTACGTGCCGACCGCATCCGTCAACCCCGCGGTCACGTCCTGCACCAGCTCGCGGATGCGGCCGAACTGGTCGAGGAAGATGTCGCGCAGCGCGCGCGTCGCGTCGTCAGTCATGGTCTCCATCGTGCACCGCCGCCGGACCCGGCGCAGGCCCCATGACCGCACGGTGCGCGACCTTAGGCTCAGACCAATGACAGTCGCATCACGGCTCGCCCCTCGGTCGGCCGGCGTAACTCGCTGAACCCCGCGCGGGCGAACATCGTCAGCGTGCCGTGGTATAGGTCGGCTGACGGTCGTCGAGCCCCGCCGGTGATCACCGGATAGCCTTCGAGCCACTCGGCGCCGTGCTGCCGCGCGAAATCCGCCGCGCCGATCAGCAGTGCTGATGCGACGCCGCGCCCTCGCTGTGCCACCGGCACCACGAAACAGGTGACGGCCCACAGTCGGTCCGGGTCGAGCTCACCGGCCGGCGGCCGGGCTACCGTCGCCGCGGCGAGGCGGGGGAACGAGCCTTTCGGGCCGAGCTGGCACCAGCCGACCGCGTCGTCATCGCCGTAGGCCAGCAATCCGGGCGGGTGCTCACCGCCGCAGACCTGCCGCTCCAACGCGCCGCGCTTGTCGGCTCGGGACGCCGTGTTCCATGCCCGTCCGCGCAGGTGGAAGAACTGGCACCAACAGGTTGCCGGTCGCCGCGGGTGCCCATCACGGACACGACGTCATCCCAGCGCTGCGCGGTCGCCGGTTCGATCCGGTACGCCGGCCGCTCTGTCTCACGCCAGATGCTCATGCTTATCCCCGTCTCCCTCGTCGTGCCGATTTCGATGCCGAATCGTCCGATCGGCCTATGCGGTCAGGTCGGGTGACCGCGCTACATCGTTACGACCACCTTCCCCGGTGATCCGAGCTCCACCTCGGCCAACGCTTCGGCGCCCTCTTCGAGGGGAAACGCCTTGTCCACCACGGGAACCACGCCGGCGGCATCGCAGAACGCGATCAGGCGCTGCAGCTCGCTGAGCGTGCCCATGGTCGAGCCGACGACCGAGATCTGCAGGAAGAAGAGCCGCTGCAGGTCCGCGGACGGGTCGGCGCCGGTGGTGGCTCCGCAGCACACGACTACTCCGCCCGGTCGCACCGCCTTCATGGAGTGCGCCCACGTCGCGGCGCCCACCGATTCGAAGACCCCGTCCACCCGCTCCGGCAGTCGCGCACCGGTCTCGAAAGCCGCTGCGGCGCCCAGGTTCTCGGCGCGCGCACGCCCCGCGTCGGTGCGCGCGGTGGCCCACACCCGCATACCGGCGGCGGCGCCGAGCTGGATGAGTGCGGTCGCCACCCCGCCCGTCGCGCCCTGCACCAGCACGGTCGACCCGGGCGCCAGACCAGCGCGTGTGAACAGCATCCGATATGCCGTCAGATACGTCGTCCCCAGCGTCGCCGCCTGCTCGAACGCCATCCCGGCCGGTTTCGGCACCACATTTCGCGCGGGCACCGCCACGTACTCGGCCATGCAGCCCTGATGCCCGCCCTCGGTGAGCAGCCGACGACCGGGATCGAGCGTCTCGTCCCCGGCGGCGCCTGCGGCGGCCGGATCCGCGATGACGGGGTAGATCACCACCTCGCGCCCGTCCTCGGTGACTCCGGCGCCGTCGCAGCCGAGGATCATCGGGAACTCCTCGGCACGGATCCCCACGCCGCGCAGCGTCCACAGATCGTGCCGGTTCACCGACGCCGCGCGCACCGCCACCCGCACCCAGCCTTCGGGCACCTCCGGCTCCGGCCGCTCACCGACGTGCACCATGGACAGCGGGTCGTCGGGGTTCGGGCCGGCCGCAAAGATCGCACGCATGGCTGCACCGTAGCGCGCGCACCCGCCAGTCACGCCGGCAGCGGAGCCGGCACCGACACCGGCCCGGCCCCGGAATAACGTCATACTCGGTCCGCTTGGGCCCGCGGCTAGGCTGGCAGCCATGAGCGAAGCCGAAGCGAATCAGGGCCGTCGCGACGATTCCGCGAGTGAGGTCGGAGGGAGGCTGCCGCGTCGCGACGAAGTCGCAGGGCCGCTGAGCGGAGCGCTGAGCGAACGATTCAACGCAGCAGCGGCGCCGAGCGGAGTGCCGAGCGAGCAATTCGGCACCGTGAGCGACCCGGCCGGACCAGCGACGTGAGCCGTCCGCTTCCCGTCGTTGTCCGCCGCTGGATGACCATCGCGCTCGCTGCCTTGATCGCGATCGGCATCCTCGTCGCCCTGTTCCGCTGAGGCGCGGGTATCCGTCGCGTCGTCCATAACGCCGATGACGCTGTTCGCGGCCAAGGCCGGGATGCCGGCCGCGTCACCCACGGGCAGAAATAAGTGCCCGAATTGAGGCGGAGTTGCGCATGCCGTGCACGATCGCCAGAACGTCGATGGGATGTCGTCGACCGCGTACACGACCAGATAAGGGAAGTCGCGGAGCACGACCCTTCGGTAGGCATCGAACAGTGGGCGGCCGGCACCGGAGATCTCCCTGACGTCTGAAGAATGGGCCGAGGTCCAGCGCATGCTCGGGAAGATGCTGGCCGTCATGCGGTGATATCGGTCCGCCAGGCCGGCGGGCGTTTCTCGGTGAACGCGCGGGCGCCCTCGCGGGCTTCGGGCGTGTCGAACTGCCGGGCCGAGAGGTCCAGCAGCGCTTCGTATCTCGCGATCGAGTCGTCCAGTGAGCCGCTGATTAGCTCCTTGGTGCCGGCCAGCGCCCCTGGCCCGCCGGCCAGGAGCGCATCGAGGTAGCGTTCGACCACCGCGTCGAGCTCGTCCGGCCCGACAACGGCGTTGACCAAACCGATCTCGCGGGCGCGGGCGGCGTCGAACACCTCGCCGGTGAGCATGAGTTCGCGCGCCGCGGCCGGATTCAGCCGCGCCAGCACCGGGATCGAGATCACCGCTGGGATCAGCCCGATCCGCACCTCGGTGAAGGCGAACGTCGCCGAATCGACGGTCACCGCGATATCGCACGCGGCCATGATCCCGACCCCACCCGCGCGCGCCGGGCCGGCCAGCCGGGCGACGACCGGCTTCGGACAGTGCGCAATCAGCCGTAGGATCGCCGGCAGCTCGCGCACCCCCTCCTCGCCCGGTTTCGCGACGGCGGTCTCCTTCAGATCCATCCCGGCGCAGAACACGGTGCCGGTGTGCGTGAGGACCACCGCCCGAACATCGTCATCTCCGCCTGCTCGCCGGAGCGCGGCCGACAGTTGCGCGCGCATCGGCCTGGACAGGGCGTTGCGGTTGCGCGGTGAATCCATCGTGATCGTCGCGACCCCGCCGGCCAGCTCGTACTGCACCACCGCTGCCTCGTACATGGCCCCTCCGCGTCTTTCGCCGGTTCCGTCCGGGCAGTGGCGCACGGTGTGGATGTATCGGTGCGTCCCGCCTGTCGCACCTTACCGACCGTCTATGACGTAGTTCGCGGCGATGCCGCTGAGGTTTTCGACGGCCCTGCCTCCCCAAGCCCGTATGGCCCGGGCTCAAACGATGAACAGATCGATGGTCGGATCCAACCGCCGCATGTCGGTGGGATCGCTGGTCGCGATGCGCTGCCGACGTGCTCGCGCGCAGAGAACGACGGACGCGTCGATCACGTCCGACGTGGTGCTGGCGCCGCACAGTTGGCCCGCGGCACGGGCGCCGAAATCGTCCAGGCCGACGATCTCGACGGTGTCCGAGTCCAGCAGCTGCGCGAGGCGTGCCTGGCGCCGTCCGTCACGCCACACCTGTCCGATCACTCCCACCGGGATGGAGAGCCGCTCACCCCGCTCGCGGGCGCGGGCGACGAGCCCGACGGTCCTGCGCTGTGCGCGGTCGAATCCGATCAGCGCGCTGGCGTCGAGGGTGATCCCTATCGCCATGCAGCGTCCCGATCGATCTCGGCCCGCTCCCGATCGGTGAGTGGGCCGCCGGTCTCGGCGAGCATGGCCGCCAGCAGATCATCGAGGTCGTCGAGCTTCCGCCGCTGTTCCAAAGCCTGTGCCACATAAGCGGATACACTCGCGGCTCGCCCCGAATGCACCGCGTCGCGCGCTGCCTCTACCAGGTCGCCGGGAAGGGTAATGGCGATCTTCGTCTTGGCTGTCATACCAATGATCATACTGATCGGTGTTGGCGATGTGCGGTCGGCTCGGGGGCGAGAATGGGGCATGCCATCTGCGCTTCCCGACGGCGAACCAGTGCCCGTGGACGGGTCGCTGCCCGACCAGGCGTACGAGCACATGGCCGACCGGAGCCTGTCCCTCTACATCCACGTCCCGTTCTGCACCACTCGCTGCGGCTACTGCGACTTCAACACCTACACCGCTGGTGAGCTGGGCACATCGTCATCCCCGGAGAGTTGGCTGGATGCCGCGCTCGCCGAGATCAACCTAGCCGCAACGGTTCTCGCGGTCTCCGGAGTGCATAGGCCGGTCGAGACGGTCTTCGTGGGCGGCGGGACCCCTTCGCTGCTCGGTGGCCGGACGCTCGTCACCCTGCTGCGCGCCGTCGACGACGCGATCGGCCTCGCGCCCGGCGCCGAGGTGACCACCGAGGCCAACCCGGAGTCCACCGACCCGGACCTGCTCGCCGCGATCCGTGACGGTGGCTATACCCGCGTCTCGATCGGCATGCAGTCCATCGTGCCGCACGTGCTGCAGGTGCTGGACCGCCGGCACACCCCGGGGCGCGCACTGGAGGCGGCGGCGTGGGCGCGGCAGGCGGGCCTCGAGCACGTGAGCCTGGACCTGATCTACGGGACGCCGGGGGAGAGCGACGACGACTTCCGCGCCTCCCTCGACGCGGCGATATCCGCTGGGGTGGACCATATCTCGGCTTATTCGTTGATCGTCGAACCGGGCACCCAGTTGGCCCGTCGGGTTGCGAAGGGGGAGCTCGCCGCCCCCGATGACGATGTTCTCGCGAAGCGATATCTGATCGCGGATGACGTCGCCTCCGTGGCGGGCCTGTCCTGGTATGAGGTGTCGAATTGGGCGGCGCGCGAGGAGGCCCGCTGCCGGCACAATCTCGCCTATTGGACCGGCGGCGACTGGTGGGGGATCGGGCCGGGGGCGCACTCCCATGTGGGCGGGGTCCGCTGGTGGAACCGGAAGCATCCGGCCGCCTATGCGGCGGCGCTGGCGGCGGGGCACGCCCCGGGGCAGGGCCGCGAGATCCTGGACGCGGCAACCCGTCTCGAGGAGCGCATCCTGCTGGAGCTGCGGCTGTCGTCCGGGCTGGATCTTGCACTGCTCTCCGATCGCGGCCGGGCTCAGGCGCAGGCCGAAGCCGCGGATGGTCTGCTCGACCCCGCGGCGTTGGCCGCCGGCCGGGCTGTGGTCACCCGGCGCGGCCGGCTGTTGGCCGACGGTATCGCCCTGCGGCTCATCGACTGATTCTCTGCCGAGCGGTGCGAAATTACCGGCAAAACGTACACGAATCGGCGCATTTCGCACCGCTCGGCGCTGGTACGGCGAGCGATTCGCGACCTGCCACTAGACTTGGCACAGATATGTGGCGAGTGCTAATGCCCGGGCACGCAGCGATATCGGCGATACGGCCGTCGGGTATCTGAGGGCGAGACGGAGGTGCGGCGATGGCTGCGGACGACCGGCGGTTCGCCGTGCTCCGGGCTATCGTCGCCGACTACGTGTCGACGCAGGAGCCCGTCGGATCGAAGTCGTTGGTCGACCGCCACAACCTCGCGGTGTCGTCCGCGACGATCCGCAACGACATGGCCGTCCTGGAACAGGAGGGGTACATCGTTCAGCCGCACACCTCTGCCGGGCGGATTCCCACCGACAAGGGTTATCGGTTGTTCGTGGACCGGCTCAGCCAGGTCAAACCGCTGTCGGTGGGCGAACGGCGCGCGATCGAGCAGTTCCTGTCCGAGGGTGTGGATCTCGAGGACGTGCTGCGCCGATCGGTACGGCTGCTCGCTCAGCTCACCCGGCAGGTGGCGGTTGTCCAGTACCCGCTGCTGTCCCGCTCCACTGTCCGGCACATCGAGGTTCTCGCGATCGGAGCGCGGCGGTTGCTGCTCGTCGTCATCACCGACGCGGGCCGTGTCGAACAGCGCCTGGTCGAGACGGCGACCGACGTGGACGACGATGCTGTCGGCCGGTTGCGGGCATTGCTCGGATCGATGATCGCGGGCCGATCGTCGAGTGACGCGGCCATTGCACTGGCCTCCGTGGCCGACGAAGCCGCGCCGGACGACCGGGATCTGACGCGCAGCGTGGCCGCGGTGCTGCGGGATGCCCTGATCGATCACCCCGAGGAGCGACTTATGCTGTCGGGGACCGGGAACATCACCGGCGCGTGGGCCGACCAACCCGCGACCCTGCGGGGTGTGCTGGACGCATTGGACGAACAGGTCACCCTGCTCAAGCTTCTTGCGGCGCTCGACGAGCCCGACGTGCTCCGCGTCTCGATCGGCGAGGAAAATGCGGACGCCAACCTGGCCAGCTCGGCGCTCGTGTCGGCCGGGTACGGCTCCGGCGAGGTGCTGATGGGGGGGTTGGCCGTGGTCGGTCCGACGCGCATGGACTACCCGGGAACGATGGCGACGGTCCGTGCCGTTGCAAAGTATGTCGGTGAGATCGTGGGCGGTCGTTGAGGTGCGTCGATGCAGAGCGCCCCGAGGATTCGGCGCCGAGGGTCGAGCCTGAGGGCGGCCTTCCGGAGTGTGGTGCCCGGAGTGCTGCCCCGGGGCGTGGTGACTGCTGGTGCGGGTGGATCCCGCGGGAAGGTTTGACTGGTGCAGACAGTGGCACGTGACTATTACGGCCTGTTGGGTGTGGCGAGGGACGCGTCGAACGACGAGATCAAACGCGCCTACCGACGGCTGGCCCGGCAGCTGCACCCGGACGTCAATCCCGACCCGTCGGCGCGCGAGCGGTTCAAGGAGGTGACGGCGGCCTACGAGGTGTTGTCCGACCCGGCGAAACGGCAGGTCGTCGACCTCGGCGGCGATCCGCTGTCGAACGGATCCGCAGGGGGGGCCGGCGCCACGATGGGCGACCCGTTCGGCGGTATGGGCCTGTCGGACATCATGGACGCTTTCTTCGGCGGCGGTGTCGGCGGCGGACGTTCGCGCGGACCGCGGTCCCGTGTCCAGCAGGGCCAGGACGCGCTGATCCCTGTCGAGTTGACGCTCGAGGAATGCGCGGCGGGAGTCGCGAAGGACCTGACCGTGGACACCGCCACGCTGTGTACCGTGTGCCACGGTTCCGGTTGCGCGGAAGGGGCGACCCCGACCACGTGCGAGGCCTGTCGTGGTGCCGGCGAGACGCAACAGGTCCAGCGTTCGCTGCTCGGGCAGGTCATCACAACGAGGCCGTGCCGCGTATGCCGCGGGTTCGGCACGGTGATCACCGATCCGTGCCGGCAGTGCAACGGTGACGGACGCGTGCGGACGCGGCGAACGGTGCGTGCGAACATCCCCGCCGGCGTCGGCGACGGGATCCGCGTGCGGCTGGCCGGTCAGGGCGAGGTGGGCCCAGGGGGCGGTTCACCGGGCGACTTGTACGTCGAAGTGCGCGAGCTGCCGCACGACCGGTTCACCCGCGACGGCGTCGACCTGCATTGCACCGTGCACGTTCCCATGACGGCCGCGGCGCTCGGCGCGTCGCTCTCCCTCGAGGTTCTCGATGGCGTCGAGGATCTCGACATCCAGCCGGGCACCCAATCGGGAACGGTGATCAATCTGCGCGGACAGGGGATGCCGCAGCTGCGCGGGAGTACGCGGGGCAGCCTGTTCGTACACATCGAGGTCGCCACGCCGACGAAGCTCGACGCCGAGCAGGCGGACCTGCTGCGGAAGCTTGCGGCGCTGCGCGGCGAGGAGCAGCCGGAGCTCGCGGCCCGCGGCCACAGCGGACTGTTCGGGAAACTCCGCGGCTCGTTCTCCACCCGTTAGGCCGATGCGCTCACGCCGATGAGATCCCGGTGATGCGTCGATGACCGACCCGGTGTTCTTCGTGGCCACTGTGCCGCCGAGTGGCGCCTTCGAACTCGACGGCGACGAGGGACGCCATGCCGCGGCGGTGAAACGGATGCGGCCCGGCGAGACACTCGTCATCGCGGACGGCTGGGGCACATGGGCACCGGCGACTGTCACCGCCAATCGCGGTCGCGGCCTGACGCTCACCGTCGGTGCGACGGTGAAGGACGAACCTCCGGCGTTGCAGGTCGTGATCGTGCAGGCGCTGCCCAAGGGGGAACGCTCCGACCTTGCCGTGGAGCTCGCCACCGAGGCTGGCGCCGACGAGATCATCCCCTGGCAGGCGGCACGGTCGGTGGCTCGGTGGGACGGCTCTGCGGACAAGGCGCAGCGGGGGACGGAGAAGTGGCGCAGGACGGCCCGCGAGGCGGCGAAACAATCCCGTCGGCACACCGTTCCGCGGGTCGGGACCCTTGCCGCGACAACCGATGTCGTTTCGGAGGTCGGGCGGGCCGACGCCGCGCTGATCCTGCACGAGGAAGGGTCGGTGCCGCTGGCGTCGTCGCCGTTGCCCCGGGCGGGCAGGCTGCTTCTGATCATCGGGCCGGAGGGCGGCCTTGCCGACGAGGAGGTCGCCAGGTTCGAAGATGCGGGGGCGCGCGCGGTACGGCTCGGACCCGAGGTGCTCCGAACCTCCTCGGCGGCCGCGGTCGCGCTCGGTGCGCTCGGCGTGCTGACAGGGCGGTGGACATGAACACCGTCATACCCGGTCAGCCCGGCGCCCGCTGTCGGTGCCGACCGCTACGGTAAGGGTATGGCTAGCAGCGATCCCGATTGTCTGTTCTGCAAGATCGTGGCCGGCGTCGTTCCGGCCGATATCGTCGCGCGGACCGACACCGCCGTCGCATTCCGGGATATCGACCCTCAGGCGCCGACGCACATCTTGATCGTCCCCGTCGACCACCAGCCGAACGTGGCGGCGACCGCGGCGGCAAACCCGGCGCTCGCCGGGTCGCTGTTCTCCATGGCCGACAGCGTCGCCCGCACGGAGGGTATCGGCGAGCGCGGTTATCGATTGGTGGCCAACACCGGGGCAGGGGCTCAGCAGTCCGTCTTCCATGCGCACCTGCACCTGCTCGGCGGGCGTTCGTTCACCTGGCCACCAGGCTGATGTTCGCGGAACGCCGGCCGACCGGCGCACATGCATCCGCCGAGGCGAGCCGACCCGGTAGAATCAGCGCAGGACACAGGCCACGATGCCGCCGGACGACGGCGGAGGTTCGATCGTATCGACGCCCTCGGTAGGGCAGGATTGAGGCAGCACACCAGGTGCCGGATACCAACGCAGCTGCGTCACACGGACGCAGTCATCAGGCTGCCGATATCGACGAGACGGGTGGGAACTTCGCGCACACGGACGACAACGCGGAATCGACGGTGATCGTCGCCGACGACCACGCGATTCCCGGGCTTCTCGGTGCGCGGGATGTGGTACTGCGGGCACTCGAAGAGGCACTGCCTGCCGACATCCACGTGCGCGGCAACCGGATCACCTTGCGTGGGTCTGCCCGCGACATAGCCTTCGCCGAACGCGCGGTACGAGAATTGTTGGCGCTACAGGAAACCGGATCGGTGATCACGCCCGATGCGGTGCGGCGCACGGTCGGCATTCTGGAAAGGCCGCAGGCGGACGCGGACGGTGGGGTGCCGGCGCCGTCCGAGGTGCTGGGGCTGAACATCATCTCCCGGCGCGGGCGGGCGATCCGGCCGAAATCGGTGAACCAGAAGCGCTACGTCGACGCGATCGACGAGGCCACGGTGGTCTTCGGTATCGGCCCGGCCGGCACCGGCAAGACCTACCTGGCGATGGCCAAGGCCGTGCAGGCGTTGCAGACGAAGAAGGTCAACCGGATCATCCTGACCAGGCCGGCCGTCGAGGCGGGCGAACGGTTGGGCTTCCTGCCGGGAACGCTAAATGACAAGATTGACCCGTACCTGCGGCCGCTGTACGACGCGCTGCACGACATGATCGACCCGGAGTCGATTCCGCGGCTGATGGCGGCCGGCACCATCGAGGTCGCCCCGCTGGCATACATGCGGGGAAGAACCCTGAACGACGCGTTCATCATTCTCGACGAGGCGCAGAACACCACGCCCGAGCAGATGAAGATGTTCCTGACCCGGCTCGGATTCGGGTCGAAGGTCGTGGTCACCGGCGACGTGACTCAGGTCGACCTGCCGGGCGGGCAGCGGTCCGGGCTGAAGGTGGTCAGCGACATCCTCGCCGATATCGACGATGTGGTCTTCTTGTATCTCACGTCGGCCGACGTCGTGCGGCACCGGCTCGTCAGCGAGATCGTCGACGCGTACGAGCGGTGGGATGCCGCCGCGGCAGACGAACGCGTCGAGGACGGTGACCGCCACGCCAGGGGTTACCGCGGGGCCGACCGGCGCGATGCCGGGTATCGGGAGTCGCGCGGGCGCGGCGGGCCACGATGACCATCGAGGTGGCGAACGAATCGGGTGTCGGCGTCGACGAGGTGGCGCTCGGATCCGTCGCCCGCTACGCGCTGAACCACATGGGGATCAACGCCCTCGCCGAGTTGTCGATCCTGCTCGTCGACGTGCCGACCATGACGGAACTACACGTCAAGTGGATGGATGAGCCGGGACCGACCGACGTCATGAGCTTCCCCATGGACGAACTCGACACGGCCCGCCGACCGGACGAATCCGGCCCCGGGCCGGCGCTGCTCGGCGACGTGGTGCTCTGTCCCGATGTGGCGGCGGAGCAGGCCGCCGGCGCCGGGCATTCCCTGGACGACGAGCTGCACCTGCTCACGGTGCACGGGGTGCTCCATCTGCTCGGCTACGACCACGCCGAACCTGCCGAGGAACGTGCCATGTTCCGGCTACAGAACGAACTGCTCGACGCGTGGCGCGAGGAGCGAGCGCGTCACGATCGCGATGAGCGCGGGCATGCGGCGGACAGCGCCGTGCTGGGCACCGTCGGACTGGTCGCGGGAGACGGTGCCGAACCGGCGCCCCCGTCGACGGACGACGGCCCGCGCCCCGGCACCGCACCCTGAGGTTCGCCGTGACCACGACCGACATCTCGCTGCTCGTGCTCGCGGCGGTACTCGTTCCGATCGCCGGCACACTGGCCGCGGCGGACGCCGCCGTCAGCACCGTCTCCGCCGCCCGTGTCGAGGAGCTGCAGCGTGAGAACCGGCGCGGCGCAGCGTCTCTCGCGGCGATCACGGCGGATCGTGCCCGCTATATCAATCTGTTGCTCATGCTGCGGCTTGCCGCCGAGATGACGGCGACGGTCACGGTGTCCGCCGTGGCATTCGCGACGTGGGGCTTCCACTTCGCGGTCGCGGCGGTGGTGGCGGTCGTCATGCTCGTCGTGAGCTACGTCGCGATCGGGGTATTTCCGCGCACACTGGGCCGGCAGCATGCGTACCCGGTGGGGCTGGCACTCGCCGGGCCGACACGGGCGTTGGGCCGTGTTCTGGCTCCTGTCGCGCAACTGCTGATCGTCGTCGGAAATGCGCTGACTCCCGGGCGCGGACTCCCGGGAGGCCCGTTCTCGTCGGATGTGGAACTGCGCGAGATGGTCGACCTCGCCGGCGATCGCGGCGTCGTGCACGAGTCGGAACGCGAGATGCTGCAATCCGTCTTCGATCTCGGCGACACCATCGTGCGCGAGGTCATGGTGCCGCGCACCGAGGTGGTGTGGATCGAGGCGTCCAAGACGCTCCGCCAGGCGGTTCACCTGGCCGACCGCTCGGGCTTCTCCCGGATCCCGGTCATCGGCGAGGACGCCGACGACGTGCTCGGCGTGGTCTACGTGAAAGACCTGATCGCCCGGCTGCTCTCGCTGGCGCCGGATGATCGCGGGCCGCAGGTCACCGAGCTCATGCGCCCGGCCGTGTTCGTCCCGGAATCGAAGAACGTCGATCAGCTGCTGCGCGACATGCAGCGCGACCGCACCCACGTCGCCATGGTGATCGACGAGTACGGCGGGCTCGCCGGCATCGTCACCATGGAGGACATCGTCGAGGAGATTGTCGGCGAGATCACCGACGAGTATGACGTCGATACCCCCGATCCCATCGAGCGCCTGCCCGACGGATCGGTGCGCGTGTCGGCCCGGCTGCCCGTGGAAGACCTCGGCGAGCTGTTCGATATCGAGCTTCCTGCCGACGATGTCGAGACCGTCGGCGGGCTCGTTGCGCAACTGCTGGGCCGGGTCGTGCTGCCGGGCGCCGAAGCGCGGATCGACGGGCTGCGCCTTCTCGCCGAGGGCGGCGTGGACCGGCGGGGGCGGCACCGCGTCATGGCGGTGCGAGCGTGGCTGGTGGACCAGGACGCCGAGGCGGGCGAGCACAGCGAACCCAGTGCGCCCGGCGAGGACAGCCCCGGGGCCGCGGTCCGGTCGGAAGGCGCGGGCGCATCGCAGATGCCGAACAACGTCATACCCGGTGACGAAACCGATGCGGACGGGGCGGCGACGGTCGATGCCGACGGCCGGAGGCGATCGTGAGCCCGCACCGCAGCGGTTTCACCTGTTTCGTCGGAAGGCCCAATGTCGGCAAATCGACCCTGCTCAATGCCATGGTCGGCAGCAAGATCGCGATCACCTCGCCGAAACCGCAGACGACGCGCCGGGCGGTGCGCGGCATCATCACCCGCCCCGATGCGCAACTCGTGATCGTCGACACGCCCGGCCTGCACAAGCCGCGCACCCTGCTCGGCGAGCGCCTCGACGACCTGGTGCGGAGCGTGTGGTCCGATGTCGACGTGGTGGGCGTGTGCATACCTGCCGATCAGGACATCGGGCCGGGGGACCGGCGGATCGTCGCCGATGTGACGGCGCGCGTGGGCGCCACGCCGGTGATCGGCATCGTCACGAAGACGGATCTCGTGTCGCGGGAGCGGGTCGCGCAGCAGCTCGCGGCGCTCTCCACGCTTCGCGACTTCGCGGAGATCGTGCCGGTCTCGGCGACCGCCGGCGACCAGGTCGACCTGCTCACCGACCTGATTGTGGCGCACCTGCCGCCGGGTCCGGTGCTGTACCCCGACGGCGAGCTCACCGATGAGCCGATCGAGACGCGGATCGCCGAGTTGGTGCGCGAGGCCGCGCTCGACGGCGTCCGCGACGAGCTGCCGCATTCCCTCGCCGCGGTCGTCACCGAGATGGGGCTGCGGGCCGGGCGGGACGATCTCACCGACGTGTTCGTCACGATCTTCGTGGAGCGCGACTCGCAGAAGCCGATCGTGCTCGGCCGGCGGGCCGCCCGCCTCAAGGAGGTCGGTCGGCGAGCCCGGGGCGAGATCGAACATCTGCTCGGCGGTCGGGTGTACCTCGACCTGCACGTGACGGTCGCGAAGGATTGGCAGCGGGATCCGAAGCAGCTGCGCAAGCTGGGATTCGACGTGGGGTAGCGGATGCGAGTGCGCAATCCTGCTCATTTTATGTAAGATATGAGCACGATTGAACACGGGAGGATGGCATGGCAGGGCAACAGGTGTTGTCGGAGATGGGGGAACAGCCCGACGTGCTGGCTGCCATCGTGGCGCAACGCGACGATATGCACGCCCGCATCCGTGCTGCCCTGCCCGAGAAGCTGCGCGGGATCTGCCTGGTGGCCCGCGGGTCGAGCGACAACGTGGCGATCCACGCGCGCTACCTGCTGGAACTGGCGACCGGCCTGCCGGTGAGCATGGCCGCACCGAGCATCATCACGCGGTACCACGCGAAGCTGGATACCGACGGCTACCTGGTGGTCGCGCTGTCTCAATCCGGGCGGACCCCGGAGATCGTCTCCGTCGCGACGGCGATGCGAGACCAGGGCGCCTCGGTGGTCGCGGTCACGAATGACGGCGATTCGCCGTTGGCCGACGTCTCCGCCGTGACGCTGTCCGTGGGCACAGGCAAGGAGCTCGCGGTCCCGGCCACGAAGACGGTGACCGGTCAGCTCGCGCTCGTGACGCTGCTTGCCGAGGCGGTCGGCGCTGGCATCGCCGACTACACGGGCGGCGACGCCGCGTGGGCCGCACTGGCCGGAGCCGTGCGGGACGTGCTCGCCGATACCGATGCGGCGCTGCGGGCGGTCGAGGTGCTGCGACCGCATCGCAGCGCGATCCACCTGGCGCGCGGGCTGACGTATGCTGCGGCCCTCGAGGCGGCATTGAAATCGAAGGAGACCTCGCGTCGTGTGCACGACGGCTACTCGAGTGCGGACTTCCTGCACGGGCCGTTGACGGTGGCGGGCGCCGACGTGCCGGTCGTCGCCTACGGCGTGCCCGGCCCGGTGCTCGCGGACGTCGTCGAAACCGTCGGCCGGGCAGCCGCTTTGGGATCTCCGGTGATCGGTGTCGGGACGCCCGACCTCGTCGCGGGCCTCGACGACGCGGCGAGCGCCGTCGCGCTGCCGACCGCCGACTGCGTCGGCGAAGCCCTGGCGACCATTCCGCTCGTGGTGCGCGGACAGCAGCTGGCGATCCATACGGCCCTCGCGCTCGGCATGGACCCGGACTCGCCGACTGGACTACACAAGGTCACCGCTACGCGCTGACCGTTGGGCGGTCACCCCGTCATCGGAATGTGTCGGCCGGCTGCTGGCGCCATGCTGCCACCGGGTACCGACAACGGCCGGGCCGCTCGCGTAGATTCTCGGGTATGACGACGTTCGAGCGGCAAGCGGTCGCCCGGGGCGCCGGGCCATGGCTCACAGACCTGTGCCGGTGGATCGAGATCCCTTCCGTATCAGCCGATCCCGCGCATCACGATGATGTCGCGGCCAGCGCCCGGTACCTCGCCGATGCGTTGCGCCGAGCGGGATTTCCGACCGTCGAGGTGCAGGGCGGCGGTCCGTATCTGCCGGCCGTCTACGCGCACTGGCCATCCGGGGACGCCGATGCGGTGCGCGTGGTGGTCTACGGGCATCACGATGTGCAGCCGGCGGAGCTTGCGGATGGCTGGACCTACCCGCCCTTCGAGGCGCACGTGGTCGACGGGTTGCTGCACGGACGCGGGTCCAGCGACGACAAGGGCAATGTGGCGATCCACCTGCTCGGCCTTGCCGCGCATCTCGCCGCCACCGGACGGACCGCGCCCGCGGTGGACCTGACCCTGCTCGTGGAGGGTGAGGAAGAATCCGGATCGCCGCACATCTCGGCACTGCTGAGCGATCTCGCCGGCCGGCTGGAAGCCGACGTCATCGTCATCTCCGATACCGGGATCTTCGATGCCGCCACGCCGAGTCTGGTCACCGGTATGCGCGGCCTGGTGAGCGGCGAATTGCACGTCCACGGGCCGGATGTCGACCTGCACTCCGGAAGCTTCGGCGGCGCGGTGCCCAATCCGATCACCGAACTCGTCCGCATCCTTGCCGCGATCCACGATCCGGATCGGCACATCGCGATCCCCGGCTTCTATGACGGGGTCGACGAGCCCACGGACGAGGAACGAGCGCTGATCGCCGCCCTGCCGTTCGACGAGCACGGGTGGGTCACCGGTCCCGCGCGGTCGACCGCGGCCGTCGGGGAAGCCGGTTATTCCACCCTGGAGCGGTTGGGCATGCGGCCTACCGCCGAGATCAATGGGATCTGGGGCGGATACACCGGGCCAGGCGGCAAGACCATCGTGCCGACGGATGCGTACGCGAAGCTCTCCTTCCGGCTCGTCGGCCGGCAGGACCCGGCCGCGGTGATGCGTCGCGTGGACGAGTTCGTCGCCGCGCGCGCCGCGGACGGCGTTACAGCGACCATGACTTGGGAAGGGCAGGGTGTGCGGCCCTTGGTCGTCAGCGCGGACCACCCCGCGATGGATGCGGCACGGCGGGCGCTGGGAGCGGCGTTCGATACCGACACGGTGCTCATCACGCGCGAGGGAGGGTCCGGTCCGGAGGCGGAAATCGCTGGCGCGATCGGGGCGCCGGTGATCTTCGTCGGTGTGATGACCGATGACGACCAGATCCATGCCCCCGACGAGCGGGCGCCGGTGGACCTGCTGCTCAAGGGCGCCGAAGCGGTGGCCTTGCTATGGCGTGAATTGGCGGCCGTCGGTCGCGCGGCCCTGGCATGAGACTGCGGGCCTGAGGCTGCCATGGTCAGGCACGGTGCGTCCCACCGAACCGGGCGCGGGAGGCGCGTAGCGTCGCGTCCCGCGTTGGTTCTCGCGCTCGTGGTGCTGATCGGCGCCACCGTCGGCCTCGGCGTGTGGTGGTGGACGCTGCGATCGGCGGTCGACCCGATCGATGCGAACCCGGTTCGCGCGTCGGCGGTGGTGACGGCGTCGGCCCCGTGCGATGGCCACGAGCTCACTACCGTGCGACTCTCCGACCTGAGCGGTGCGCCCACCGCGACCCTCGACGGATGTGGGTTCACGGTGGGCGAGAGCCTGACCGTCGAATACCTGGCGGGGCACCCGGACCGGGTGCGCCTCGCCGGAACGTCCACGGCGGGGCGAGACTCGGTGGCGGCCAAGGTATTGCCGATCGCGGTGCTGTGCGCCGGGCTCGGCTCGATCATGCTGGTGGGCTTGCTGCTCGTCCGGCGGCGCCGGCCGGCCGGCGGTGAGGTGGACCGGTCGGTGACCGTCGCCGACCTTCGGGCGCGGATCGCGGCCGCCCGGGTGGAACAGCCGGCGGCTCAGTCGCAGCCATTCGCCGAGTCGTCGTCGGCTGAGTCGCAGCCGTAGCCGTCGTCGCCCGCGCCCCCGGTGGCACGGGTCGTGTCCGGACCCTCGATAGGCTGGGCCGGTGACCACCGCCACCCGCCGTCCGCGAATACCGCGAGCCGACTATCCGGCGGTCCGGACGACTCTGGCCAACGGTCTTCGGGTGGTGCTGGCGCCGGAGGCGGGGAGCGGGGTCGTGGGCATCGCCGTGCACGTCGACGTCGGCTTCCGCTCCGAGCCGCCCGGCCGGACCGGCTTCGCGCACCTGTTCGAGCACCTGATGTTCCAGGGCAGTGAGTCGCTCGCCAAACTGGAGCACTTCCGGGTGGTGCAGTCGTCGGGCGGAACGTTCAACGGGTCAACGCATTTCGATTACACGGAGTATCACGAGCTGCTGCCCGCCGGCGCGCTCGAGCGCGGTCTGTTCCTGGAGGCGGACCGCTTCCGGGCGCCGGCGCTCACTGCCGAGAATCTCGCGAATCAGGTCGACGTGGTCTCCGAGGAGATCCGGCTCAACGTCCTCGACCGGCCCTACGGCGGCTTTCCCTGGATCCACCTGCCGCCCGTGCTGTTCGATACGTTCGCCAATGCGCACAACGGGTATGGCGATTTCGCCGACCTGCGTGCCGCGACCGTGGAGGATTGCGCCGACTTCTTCGAGCGGTACTACTGCCCGGCGAACATCGTCCTCACGGTGTGCGGCGACATCGATGTGGACGACGTCGCTCGCCTGGTCGAGCGTCACTTCGGGGACATCGCCGCGCGCCCGGCCCCGATCCGGCCGGACTTCTACGAGCCGGAGCCGACGGCCCGGCGCACCGCCGACCACCACGATCCACTGGCGCCATCTCCCGCGGTGGCCGTGGGTTGGCGGATCCCGGACCCGGTCGCCGACCTCACCGGATATCTGGCCCACGTGCTGCTGGGGGGCATCCTCGCGGACGGCGAGTCGTCGCCGATCCAGAGCGAACTGGTCAACCGTCGCGCCCTCGCCACATCGGCCTGGGCGGGCCCCGGCCTGATGGGTCCGCTGGATGGGCGTGCCCCGGACGTGTTCGTGCTCGGCGCCGTGCACCCGTCCCGCGTCGCCTCGCAGGACGTCATCGACGCGGCGACCGAGATCATCGACCGGTTCGCAGATGACGGCGCAACCGAGGATCAGCTCCGGCGCGCGCAGGCGCGGTTCTGCGCGAACCTGTTCGCGGAATGCGATTCGGTCATGGCCCGCACCAGGAACCTCGGCCTGTTCGAGCTCTTGCACGGTCGCGCGGAGCTCCTCGGCGAGTTGCCGGCGATCGTCGAATCGCTGGACCGAGCCGACATCGCCTCCGCCGCAGCATCTCTCGATCCGCAGCGGTGCGCGGTGCTCCGCGTCGTCCCGGGAAGCGAGCAGTGATGGCGCGCGCCCCACGACGCACCCCGCACCTGCGCACGGCCGAGGAGATCGCGCGCACCGCCGCCGGGCCTCGCCCGCTGCCGAGCTTGGCACCGACTCCCGCCAGGCGGTCCCCATCGAGTGCCCGGGCGATCACAGCGTCCGGGTTGACGGTCGTCTCGGTCCGGCGCCCGAGCTCACCGATGGTGGAGCTGCGGCTGCGCATCCCGTTCGGCGGAAAGACACCCGAACACGCCGCTCGGGCCGAGTTGCTCGCTGAGACGATCCTGCTCGGGACGAGCCGACGTGACCGTGAGGCTGTCGACGCCGAGCTGGCGATGGTCGGGGGGCACCTGGGCGCGCACGTCACTCCGCAACGACTGATGTTGTCCGGTTCCGTGCTGGCGGCCGGCTTGGGCGTGTTGCTCGACATCGTCGCCGACATCGTCACCGGCGCCGCCTACCGCAGCCGCGATGTCGCGCGCGAGAAGGACCGGCTCATCGAACATCTGACGATCGCCGCCGCTCAGCCGGCAGCGATCGCGCGAGAGCACCTGCAGCGCAAGCGATTCGGTGAACACCCCGCGGCGTGGGAGATGCCGAAGGTGGATCTGGTCGCCGCTTGTACCGCCGCCTCCGTCCGGGGCCTGCACCGGCGTTCGGTGCTCGCCCGCGGGTCGGCGCTGATCCTGGTCGGCGACCTTCGCCCGCGCCATGCGCTCGAAGCGGCGGCACAGGCATTCGACGGGTGGACCGCCGCGGCTGCGGCGCAGCCGCTCGCGCCGCCGCCCCAGGTCAGCGGCGGCGCGGTCACCGCCTATCACCGCGCCGGAGCCGTGCAATCCCAAACCCGGCTCACCACCCCCGGCGTCCTGCGGACCGACCCCGGCTATGCCGCGGCGCAGCTTGCGAACATCGTGTTCGGCGGCTACTTCTCGTCGCGGCTCGTCGAGAACCTGCGCGAGGACAAGGGTTTCACGTACCACGCGCACTCCTCGATCGAGTTCTGGCCCGGGCTCGCCGCCGTCACCGTCGGGTACGACACCGCGCCCGACGTGGCCGCCGCTGCGCTCGTCGAGACCCGTTACGAGTTGGGGCGGATCGCGGTCGGTTCGCCGACCGACGCCGAGGTGGATGCGGCGCGGAACTACGCGATCGGGTCGCTCGCAAGCTCCTTGGCCACTCAATCCGGCTACGCCTCGATGCTGGCATCGCTCGCCGGGTCCGGCCTGGACGCGTCCTGGCTCGCCGAGCATCAGCGACGGCTGCTGCGGGCGACCACCGCCGACGTCGCGCGGGCCGCCGAGCGGCTCTTCGCGCCGGCGACCATGACGGGAATCGTGGTCGGAGACCTCGACGCGACCGGGGCGGCCCTGGCCCGCCTCGATGGCGTGGCACTCGACGGGCGGTGACGGCGGCATTGGCGACCTTCGAACCCCTGCCGGCGACGGCGCTGTGCGCTGAGCCGTCACTCGCGTCGCTGCCGGAGCCGAAACGGATATGACGACGTTCTCCATCGATGCACCGGCGCTCTCGCGAGCGTTCGTGGACCGCAGCGAGGACCTGCGATCACCGGACCGCCTCGCCAGGTCCTGGCGGAGCGCGAAGGTGCTGCTCGTGTCGCCGGGCGGGCGGCTGCCGACGGCGGTGACGCCGGACGGCCTGCAATTGGTGTTCGAGGACACCGCCCGGTGGGGCGCTGTGCCGCCGCACGGCGCTGTGCTGCTCGGCAGGCTCGGCGGCATCGATCACTGGGCAGTGTCGTACCAAGGGCCATACGAGGGGCCGAATGCCGGGCCGCCGGGCCGCAACAAACCGGCGGACGCGGACACCATTCGCTCCATCGGGCCGCTACTCACCGGCGACGAGGCCGTTCTCGCCACGACGGCGGTCGCGCTGCTCGCCTGGCACGACGCGGCCGGATTCTGTTCCAGGTGCGGCCGTCCGACGGTGCCCGACATCAGCGGGCATACGCGGACCTGCGCCGAGGGCCACCAGGAGTTCCCGCGAACTGATCCTGCGGTGATCGTCCTCGTGCACGACGGCGGCGATCGCATGGTCATGGCCCGCCAGCCGAGCTGGGCACCGGGACGGTTCTCCGTCCTTGCCGGATTCGCCGAGGCCGGCGAGTCGCTCGAGGCCACCGTGGTCCGCGAAATCGGCGAGGAGGTCGGTCTTCCGGTTCGCGACGTGCAGTACCTGGGCAGCCAGCCCTGGCCGTTCCCGCGATCGCTCATGATCGCGTTCGCGGCCCGTGCCCCGCGCGGCGCAGACCTGCGCCCGCGACCCGGCGAGATCGAGGATGCGCGCTGGTTCTCGCGCGCCGAACTGCGGATGCTCCTCCGGGAGTCCCCGCCGGCGGCCGGGCCCGTCGCCGGGATCACGCTGCCCGGACCGGTGTCGATCGCGCGACGCATGGTGGAGGGTTTCGTGAAGGCCGGATGATCGGTCGGACGTGCGCCGCTCCGCGCGCGGCCGTCCGCGGCGGGGATCACGGTGTCGGATCCGCGTGATTTTCTGCGGGTGGTGAATCGAGTATGACGGCGGAACTCTACGCGGCGCTGGACGAGGGTCAGCGGGCCGCGGTCCTCGCGCCCGCCGGCCCGGTGTGCGTGCTGGCCGGAGCCGGCACCGGCAAGACGCGCACAATCACGCATCGCATCGCGCACCTGATCGCCGCCGGGCACCACGCCGGCGACGAGGTCCTGGCGGTGACGTTCACCACCCGCGCGGCCGGGGAAATGCGCACTCGGCTGCGGTCGCTGGGCGCCGGCGCGGTCCAGGCGCGAACGTTCCACTCCGCTGCGCTGCGTCAGTTGGCGTACTTCTGGCCGCGGGTGGTCGGCGGGGAGATGTGGCCCGTCATCGAGCACAAGATGCGGCTGGTCGCGGCCGTGGCCAAACGGGTGGGAGCAGGCACCGACACTCCCACCCTCCGGGACCTGGCGAGTGAGATCGAGTGGGCCAAGGCGTGTCTCATCGCGCCCGACGACTATCTGCGGGCGGTCGGGACGCTGCAGCGCGCGACACCCGTCGACGCGCAGACGGTCGCCAGGGCGTACAGCGCATACGAGTCGGCGAAGACCGATGCGCGTCAACTCGACTTCGACGATCTGTTGTTGCACATCTGCGCGATCCTGGAGAACGACGAGGATGCGGCGCGCCCCTTCCGCGCGCGGTACCGGTGCTTCGTCGTCGACGAATACCAGGACGTGACCCCGCTGCAGCAACGCACCCTGGACGCCTGGCTGGGCGGCCGGGATCAGGTCACCGTGGTCGGCGACGCGAACCAAACGATCTACTCGTTCGCCGGTGCCTCGCCGCGATACCTCTTGGACTTCGAACGGCGGTATCCGCACGCCACCGTGCTGCGATTGGAACGCGACTACCGATCGACCCCGCAGGTGGTCACCCTGGCGAACCGCGTCATCGCCGGCGCGTCCGGCGCCACCGCCACGAAGCGGCTGACGCTGAAGGCCGCGCGACCGGACGGACCGGACGCCACCTTCGAGGAACATCCGGACGAGCCCGCGGAGGCGGCAGCGGTCGCGCGCCGCGCCAAGGCGCTGATCGCGGGCGGCATGAGCGCGTCATCGATCGCGGTGCTCTATCGCATCAATGCGCAGTCGGAGGGGTACGAGCAGGCGCTGGCGGCGGAAGGCGTGCCGTACGTGGTGCGGGGTGGCGAGCGGTTCTTCGCCCGTGCCGACGTCCGGGCCGCGCTCGTCGAGCTGAACAAGGTGGCCCGCGCCGAGGTTGCGCGCGCACCGGCCGCCGGGGATTCTGATACGGGGGCAGCGGAGTCCGGTGCAGCGGATGCCGCGTTCGACGGCGAAACCGGACTCGTGCCACAGGTACGCGCGGTCCTGGGTCGGGTCGGCCTTACCCCGACACCCCCGCCGCCCGGCGCCCTGCGGGATCGGTGGGACGCGCTGGCCGCGCTCGTGTCCGTCGCCGAAGAGCTGTCCGCCGTCGACGCCTCCGCGACCATGACGACGTTCGTGGCAGAACTCGCCCAGCGGGCGCAGTCCCAACATGCGCCGTCCGTCGACGGGGTCACCCTCGCCTCGCTGCATGCCGCCAAGGGACTCGAATGGGACGCCGTGTTCCTGGTCGGGTTGACCGACGGCACGCTCCCGATCCAGCATGCGGACACTCCGGAGGCGATCGAGGAGGAACGGCGCCTCTTCTATGTCGGGATCACCCGCGCCCGCAGCCGGCTGATGCTGTCGTGGGCCTTGGCACGGCAGGAGGGCGGGCGACGCGTCCGGAGCAGGAGCCGGTTCCTGACCGGGCTCGTGCCGTCATCCGGTGTCCGCACTGCCCCCGGTGCGCGCGGGCAGCGTCATAAACCGGGACGCTGCACGGGATGTGGCGGGCCGCTGGCCACCGCCGCCGAGATCAAGGCGGGACGGTGCCAGGCCTGCCCGTCGACGGCCGATCCCGGGCTCGTCGCGGAGCTCAAGGCGTGGCGCAAAGGGCGCGCGTCGGACGCATCGGTGCCGGCGTTCGTCGTCTTCTCAGACGCGACGCTGATGGCGATCGCCGAGCGCCGCCCCTGTGACCGCGCCGCGCTGCTGGCCATCCCGGGGATCGGCCGGAGCAAGCTCGATACCTACGGCAGCGAGGTCCTGTCGATCGTGGCCGGCCACGCCGCGTCATAGTGAAGGCATGACGCCTACGCCCCCACCGATCGCCTGTTCCGTATGCGGCCGGACCGCGCCGATATCGCCGCCCACGGGATGGATGAGCGAGGTCGACCCCGACCTGGGAACTCTGTGGGTGTGCGCGGACTGCGCCCGCGAGCACATCAGGTCGGTGGAGGCCCGGCTCGATCAGGCCTGGTGGTAGCGGCCCGTTCGCGTCAGGGCTCGCGGAAGCCGGGCAGCCACCGCTCGACGATGCCCCGGAACGGCGCCGAGGCGTCGAGCTGGCACAGCACCCCCAACGATCCGAACGTCACGCGATGGATCATCAGGAACGACGGCGGCAGGTTCAGGTGGCGGGCGAGTTTCGACTCGGCGGTCGACAGGTCCGCCATCTTCGCCGCCTGGTGCTGCATCCACCTCCGATTGAAATGAAAAGTCTCGTACCGCAACGGTTCCGTGAACGGCGCCACGTAATTGAGCAGCACCTCGGGATCGGGCTCGAATCGGTCCGTGATGAAACCGGCCGCGCGCAGCTCTTCCAGGACAGCGGCCGCGTCGCCGCCCAACGCGTGCCGTGATACGCGGCCGATGATGGGTGGCGTACCGTCGGGCAGCCGCGCGACGGAACCGAAGTCGATGACGGCGAGCCGTCCGTC
Source organism: Nakamurella sp. (assembly GCA_017848755.1). Lineage (GTDB taxonomy): Bacteria > Actinomycetota > Actinomycetes > Mycobacteriales > Nakamurellaceae > Nakamurella. The sequence continues at coordinate 40,039 of JAFIHI010000081.1, forward strand.
GGGCGTCAGCTGGTAGTTGCCCGGGTGCGGGTCGGCGTGCAGCAGCTGGACCCGCTGCGGGGCCGAGAAATGCAGCTCGGTCAAGAGAGTGGCAGCGCGGTCTCGTTGTTGCCGGCTGCCGTGGTCGATGATGGTGGCGAGTCCGGTGCCGTCGACCCATTCCGACACCAGCACCTTCGGCGCGCTCGCGACGATCCGCGGCACCAGGAAGTGCGGGTCGCCGGTGAAGGCGGCGGCGAATGCCCGCTGATGGTCCGCTTCCAGCGCGTAATCCAGCTCCTCCATCACGCGCGCGCGAAGTTCGGCGACGAGCGGCCGGATCTCGATTCCTGGGATCAACGGGCCGATGAGCGGTGCTATACGGGACAGTTGATCCATGTCGGCCCGGAGCGCGCCGGCGGCGCCGGGGTACTGGATCTTCACGGCGACGGTCCGGCCGTCGCGCCATACGCCGCGATGCACCTGGCCGATGCTCGCGGCGGCCGCCGCCTCGTCGTCGAACGAGGTGAAGTGCGAGCGCCAGCCGGTGCCGAGTTGCGCGGCCATGATGCGGTGGACCGTCGCCGACGGCATCGGCGGCGCGGCGTTCTGCAGCTTGGTCAGCGCTTCCCGGTACGGCGCGGCGAACTCGTCGGGAATCGCGGCCTCGTACACGCTGAGCGCCTGGCCGAACTTCATGGCGCCGCCCTTGAGCGTGCCGAGCACTTCGAACAACTGTTCCGCGGTGCGGCGCTGCATCTCGGCGACAACCTCGTCGCGATCCCGGCCGATCATGCGTTGGCCCCAGCCCAGTGTCAGGCGACCGGCGGCCGACAGCGGAAGCCCGGCCAACCGGGCCGTTCGCGCCAGCGGGCCTTCCGGGATTTCCGACACGCCGTTCAGTCTGGCAGACGCCTGGTACTCGGGGCACGCGCCGCGGTCCCGGCGAGCTCATGGGTGGGTCACGGCGATTGAAAGGCGGTGCGTGGCCAGGACCCGATCCGGAGTCAGGGGATCAGCACCCGGGTGCAGAGGCAATCGGGATGGACCGGCCAGGGTCGGCGGCGTGGGTAGAAGCCGCCCGCTGGGCGCTCCACGGTCGCGCCCACCGCCTGCGGCAGATGGACCCCGTCGATCAGGTCGAGCACCTGCTCCGCTGCGGCGGTGGCCGCGGTCAGCGTCGCCAGGTGACCGGCGGTTCGCGCGGGCGAATGGGCGGCTTCGGCGATGCGTGACCAGTCCGGATCGGCATCCGCGCGGTGTCGATCCACGCAGTTGAGGCATGCGGCGCGCCCCGGCAGGACGAACGGGCCGATCACGATCCCGGCCGGGCCCGCAGAGGCGGCGAGGTGCGGAACGAGGGAAAGGACGAGCTCCGCAGCGCGCCCGGGGTTCGGCATGCCCGTGTCCGCGAAGACGACCGCTGTCGGGTGCGTCTGCGGCGCCAGGGGATACGGCCGGACCGCGCTGTCGCGTGGCAGCGAACACTCCGGCCGGCACTGCTGTGACCGGTGCTGTGAACTGGGCCGCGAGTACTGCCGCGGCAGCTCCGGTCGTAGTGCGGCCCGCTTCCCGCCGGGCGGGGCGGCGGAAGACCCGACCGCCCGCTGATGGTGCACGTCGCCGACGCCCGCGCCGGCCAGTAGATCCGCGATCGTCGTCGCCAGCAGCCCGTCGCCCTCGACCACGATGATGGCGTCGGCTCGGGCGGCGAGGATCCGGTTCGCCTCGCTGACCCCGTGACGGTGGATGAGCGACAGGCGTTCGGCGTGCAGGTGCGGTGCGGGCAACTCGAGCTTCGCCGCGGGGACCAGCAATCCGGCGATCAGAAGTTCCTCGAACACCGGACGCCACTGCTCGACAAGGCCGCCGGCAGCCGTCACCACATCGCCCAGCGGCGCTGCGCCGTCGAGTGAGGTCAGCACCTCGCGCGCGCACTGCGGTGCGTCGGCGAGCAGGAATCGGTGCGGTGGGTCGGTGCCGATCTGCAGCGTCGTCGCGTTGCGCCGGATCACTGCGACACCCGGCGCGAGCGCATAGCAGGCGGCATAGTCGAGCGGAGCGTCGGCGGCATAGTCGACCGCACAGCCGACGGCACGACCGACAGCACTGTCGAGTGGTGATGTCATCCCGCGTCCTGGTGTGATGCCGACCGCGTCACCCGCCGCCCAGCGGGCGCGGTGCACGGTGTCGGTCTCCAGCGTCGCAGGTCTGGCGGGAGGTGCTCCGAGTTATCCACAAACGCGGTCGTTCACCGCGCCGGCCGCGGGGGCGCATCGTGGGCTCGCGCGCCCGCGGCGTGGGCAAACCGAAACGGCCGGCAGGCCCGCCTGGGGCATGCCGGCCGTCCGAGTGACCGTGGGGTCAAGCCTTGCCGAGGATGCGATTCATCTTCGTGCCGCACACCGGGCAGATGCCCTTGGCCATCCTGCGGCCGTTGGTCTCGGCGACCTCGCCCTCGA
>JAFIHI010000082.1 GCA_017848755.1 Nakamurella sp.
CATCGAGCCACGCCTGGCATGCCGGGCCTTGCAGCGGCAGATAGTGGTCGAGCATCGCCTGCCGAAGCTCGTGGGTGTCGGGGCCGGGGAAGTCGAAAAGCTGCGCGGTGCCGTGCGCCGAGACGGCGAGCCGAACGCCCGGCACATGGGTCACGCTGATGGCGGGACGGCGCATCAGGTGACGGAAGCGGACACTGTCGCGGCTGGTGGAGAACCAAAACGATCCATGCAGGAAGTAGCCGTCGACGGGTGCGCTGACGGGACGGCCGTCAGCGCTGACCGTCGCCGCCGACAACCATCGCATGCCGGAAAGCTCCGCGCAGAGCTTCCCGGCATCCAGACGATGCTCGTCGGTGATGACGTTCCGCAGATGCGGACCGGCGCCATCCATGCTGGCATCGATCAACGCCTGCAACCGGTCGAGTTCTGCGCCGCTCTCGTGCATGCCGACCAGTCCACCACACAATTGACACACCCCCAGCGCAAGCGGATTCACGCCGGCCCGGACACACCGGCGCGCGTGCCACCGGTGCGGCGTGAAGGTCGTCGACAGATGGCGGTGATCCGCCGTCGATAAGCGACAGGCCGACCCTCCGACATGTGCGTCGAGATTGCGTCGACGTGACCGTCGCTTGCGCCGACGCGACTATGCGGCGCAACCTCCGCGCGACTCAACAGGTGGTCGCTTCGAGTAGCCTTCCAGCACGGCTCGCACATCCGCGCACGGTGAACACCGGGCTGGCGATGACCCCGGCCGGGTTCGTTGGAGTGCGCCGGCCCGGAGATAAACACCGACAATCCCGCAGTCCGCGCCCACACCCTCCCGGCGGTGTTCGCGCAGGTGAGAGCGGTCACCGTCAATCCTGCGGTCCGATGAAGGCGGTTATCGGACACCTAAATTGACGCCGCGCACGGGGGCTCCGCGTCGAAACGCGGTGGGCAGTATGCCGCCGCCGCAGCCACATTGGTGGGCTGAAGGTCGGCGACACCAGGTGATCGGCCGCCCCATGGGCATCGGCCGCGCGGCGTTCGCCGCGGCCACCGGACCCATCTTCGGGTGGTATATCGGAAAGTGCGGCGCTGAAGCGAGCACCTTCGCCGACTGCATTGGCCACCGTCCGAGACGCCGGCCCGGGCTCGCGAATCGTCGATACGGCACGATTACCGCTGGCCTCGGCTTGCCGGTTGTTGCCGACGCAACCGTCCCGCGGCGGGAATCCACGCTTCTCCGGGCGGCCGACTTGTTTTGGGGTGCGTGATGGCGCTGGAGATCCTGATCCCGTTGTTCGCGATCGGCTTGGTGGTGTACGGGTGGCTGGTCGGCCGGTATGACGGCGGAGTCACATCGACCGCCGCCCAGAAGCGGGCGACATCGCTCGGACGGCGCCAGCAGCGGCGAATGGCAATCGCGCGACGCGCATGAGCCAGCTCGATCGTCCGGAGTCATGGCGGAGCAGAGCCGCCACTACCCAACAACTCGCGGGCGCGCCGTCGCCGCAGTTGATTTGTGAGTCGTGAACATCGCGGTGCATCACGGTCTTGCGCGATGCTTTCGGCATGACCGTGGTGGACCTGCTGGACCGCCCGATCTATCCGTATGCGGAGGCGGATCGCCTCATAGGGCTCAAGACCGGCACCGCGAGACGCTGGATCAACGGCTACCGGCGCGGCGCGAAGGTGTACCGCCCGACTTTGCGCGAGCAACCTACGGACACCGAGTGGGCGACGTGGCGCGAGTTTGTCGAAGCGCGCATGCTCGCCGAGTATCGCGAATTGAACATTCCGACTGCACGATTGCGTGAGACGATTGCGGCTCTCCGAAACTTGTTCGGCGTTCCGCATCCGCTAGCCTTCCCCGGCCCAAACCTCGAAGCGGAGTCCGGTGAGCTGACCCCTCGACTTCAACAGCTGGACGCCCGCAGCGGAGACGAGCGGATGGTCGTCCGTACCGGGCAAATTCTGCTGGGTGAGCCGAGCAGGAACGTGGTCGGCCGGGCCACCCTCGCTCGCGACGATCAGGGCCGGGCATTCGTCTCGCAGCTCGTACCGGACCATGAGTTTCCCCGCATCGTCATCAACCCCGACCACCCCAGCCGGGGACGAGGCGCTCCCGGCGGGCATCCTTGACCCGGACTGGATTCCGATCGTGGCGGCGCGTGGATGGATCATGATCACCGACGACAAGCGCCTGCGCACCCGCCCGTTCGAAGCTCAGCGTGCGATCGATCGAACGGCACATCGTGACTCACGTCGACGGGCCATGGTGGCTCTCCGTGCGATCGATCGGTGTCCGGGTCCTCCGCTACGCTCCCGGGACCATCGATCGGTCGACGTGACCGTACGTGCGCTGTTCTTGACAACGCCGAAAACCTGTGCGGCTCGAGTGTGACGGTGTTCCATGCGCGGCCGCGCCCGGAGAACCGGAAAGTGTTGCCGCGCATGACGGCTTTGATCCTCACTTGGAGTGGGTCGGTGTAGACGACCGCGGCATCGAGCTTGAGATCGTTCCCCGGATCTACCGGAGTTGATCGTCGTGATTCACGTGATGCCCACGGCGGTGAGGAGGTCGTCATGACGAAAGAACCCGATACGTGCTCGGACCAGATGTCCCGGATGACGAGGTGCTGCTCGACTGTCAGGGGCGCCTCGTCGACAACGATGACGTGGCCCGGGTGGTCGAAGACGCGCACCGGCGGATGCAGAGCCGCGGCCGCCCATCACTTTCCACAGCAGGCGAGTCGCCCATGCTGCGTGTTCGGTTACCCCGCGAGCTGGCCGGGGCCGTCGATAGAGCAGCCCACAATGCGAACCAGTCACGCTCGGAATGGGTGCGCCGGGCACTCGAGCAGACGGTGCACAAAGCCGGTTGACCGGGGGTCGGGACGGCGTCGGAGTGTCAGCGCTCAGGCATCACAGGGGGTGCCCTGGTGGTAGACGATCCGCCAGGAACCGTTCGATCGCCGCCACATCGAGGCTCGTCGCGCACGGTGCGGTCCGCGCTGCGACACGTACGTCAGCAGCACCACTCCGGCCGCCAACTCGGTGCCAACGAGGTCGGTGGCCCACGGTTCGCCGTGGTCGTCGGCAGGATCGGCGCCCAACGCGGCGATCGTCTCGGCACGTGTCCACCGGCGTCCGGACGCGCCGACCTCGACGAACTCCGGGTCGAGCAGATGCTCGACCGCGGTGCGATCGTGCCGCGTCTCGGCGGCAAGGAGTGCCATCTCCAATCGGATGACGGCGCGGACTCCATCGCTCATCCCGGGATTCTCGCATCCGCCTCAGCGCCCGGTCGAAGGCCGGCGGACCAGCGGGGAGGCCGGGCGGGAACGAGGCGCCGATACGCTGACCCCGTGATGTTCACGCTCAGCCCGTCCGAGGCACGACGTATCGCGCTGGGGGCGCAGGGTTTCTCGCGGCGGCGCCCGAACACGGTCACGCCCAAACACCTGCATCAAGCGATGGAACGCCTCGGCGTGCTGCAGATCGACTCGGTGAACGTGTTCGCGCGGGCGCACTACATGCCGATGTTCGCCCGGTTGGGGGCATACGAACCACCAATGTTCGACCGAACCTTCATGAAAGCATCCGGCCGCTATGTCGAGTACGTGCCGCACGAGGCGGCATTCCTCCCGGCAGCGGACTGGGCGCTGTGGCGCTTCCGCATGGACGACTTCCGCCGCCGGTGGGAGGACAACACCGACTCCTGGCTGAACGCGAAGGCGCGCACGCTTGACTGGGTGCGCGCCGAACTGCGGGGCCGCGGGCCGCTCAAACCGGCCGATCTGCGTGACGACGCGCCGCGTGAACGGGGCGGCTGGTGGGATTGGGACGAGGCCAAGATGGCGCTCGAGATCCTGTGGCGCATAGGCGAAGTCGCTGTTTCGGGGCGCCGCGGCTTCGAGCGCAGCTACGCCCTGGCAGAAGACGTGATCCCCGCCGAGATCCTCGCCCGCGCAATCCCGCGCGACGATGCCGTGCGCGAGCTGGTGCGCCGGGCGGCCCGGTCCTACGGCGTGGCCACCGACACCGATCTCGCGGACTACTACCGCATCCGCGACCGCGCCCGGGTGCGCGCGGCGATCGCGTCGCTGGTCGACGAGGGCGAGCTGATCCCCGTGCGGGTCACCGGCTGGGAACGCGGCGGGCGCCCCCGGCCGACGTGGATGCATCGGGATGCCGCCACCCCCCGACACATCGACGGAGCCGCGCTGCTCAGCCCGTTCGATCCGCTCATCTGGTTCCGCGAGCGGGCACTGCGCCTCTTCGACCTCGACTACCGCATCGAGATCTACACGCCGGCACATCAGCGCCGCTTCGGCTACTACTCGCTGCCGGTGCTCGTCGGCGAGCACATCGCCGCGCGGGTGGACCTGAAGGCCGACCGCGCGCAATCGACGCTGCTGGTGCAGTCCGCGTGGTGGGAAGGTCCGCACGGATATGACGGCGCCCAGGCCGAATCGGTGGCCGGGGAGCTGTTGCGCGCCGCAACCTGGCAGGGGCTGGAGCGAGTCAGCGTCTCCGGGTGGGGTGATGCGGCCGAGGAGATCGCGCAAGCGCTGCACGGCGGTGTCGTCACAGTGCAGCGTCATCAGCATCCGCGCGAAGTCGCTCCGAACTGACCGGTGCAGAGCATCGGCGCCCGCACCATGTCGAAGCAGTCGAGAATGCCGACGCTGTCAGCAGAGTCGGGGCATCAGGGCCGCGGTGCTCAGCTCACCGGAATAGGCATTCGCGGGTCAAGGTATTGACCGTCATAAACGAAAATCATTTGCCACCAACCGGTTTTGCTCACCGGTATGTCTCCCGGTCGGCGTTGTCGGCGCTGGTTCAGCCTGCGGGGGCGGGGTCGGGCTGCGCCGCGCGGCTCTCGGCACCATAGAAATACCGGCTGGCGAGCGCCGCCACCGCGCCGCCGACCAGCGGGGCGACGATGAACAGCCACAGTTGGCCGAGCGCGTCACCGCCGACGAAGATCGCCGGGCCTATGGAGCGCGCGGGGTTGACCGAGGTGCCGGTGAGCGGCACGCCCATCAGGTGCACCGTTCCGAGCGCGAAGCCGATGGCGACTCCGGCCAGGAGCGGCGAACCGCCGGCCTTGCTGGTGACCGTCAGCACGACGAAGACGAAGAGGAACGTCAGCACCGCCTCGGCCAGGAACGCGCCGCCACCCCCGAGCTGCACGAGCGAGTGGCTACCCCATCCGTCGGTGCCCAGGCCCTGCTTCGCGGTGGAGTAGTCCGGGACCGCCGCGAACAGCCCACGCAGCACGGCGGCTCCGACGATCCCGCCGACGATCTGAGCGACCCAGTAGCCGATGGCCTCCGTGAGCGACATACGGCCCGCGACAAGGAATCCCATCGTCACGGCCGGGTTGATGTGGGCCCCGGAAACGGAGCCGATCGCGTAGGCGAGGATCAACATCACCAGCCCGAAGGCGAGTGCGGTCGCCACGACACCCGCCGCCAGGCTCGGCCCGGCGACCGCGAACCCGAACGAGATCGTGGCCACCCCCACGCCGACGAAGACGAGGCATGCCGTTCCCAACGCCTCTGCAACAAGCTTGCGAATGTCCATCGGGCCTCCGTTCAACGGTTCCGTCCCCTGATCTCGGGTCACCCCATCCTGAGGTGCCGGCCGCGCTCTGTAAAGCATCCGCGGCTGATCAGGCCGACGAAACCAAGGGAGAGGCGGCTGTCGCGTCCCCTTTCACCGTGCCGGAACGCCAGAGGAGCCGTCGAATAACCGCGACCCGCGTAGTTGAAGCCCGCCAGCTCGCTCACCGGTTTACCCAGGCTGAAGGGGCAGACGTCATAGGCGCGGATCAGTTTCTCGGCCTCCCTGGCCTGGAATTGCATGCCGCGGCGGGTACCGCGTCCACATCGCCTCCATCAGCAGCAGCCGACGGTTCGCAGCCAGCGCTGCAAGCCGGCGGGCCTGTGCGGCGTTGACCGTGATCGGCTCAGCACGTGCTTGCCGGCCTCGAGGGCCATGGCGCCGTGCTCCTTGCGGAATGTGTGCGGGGACGCCACGTGGACGATGTCCACGCCCGGGTCGGTCACCAGATCCGCGTAGCTGCCATGTGCCCGGCCGATGCCGAACTCCCGCGCAAAGGCGGCGGCGGGTTCGGCGCTGCGGGAGCCGACCGCTGTCACCAGGTGGCCGTCGAGCAGCAGATCGCCGGCGAACTTGCGGGCGATATCGCCGGTCGCGAGGTTTCCCCAGCGGATCGGCCGGTCGGGTGCGGGGGGCGATTCGGGCATGGCGTCCTCACCCGTGATGTGGGATCAGTTCTTCGCGGGCTGGTACACGCCGTCGACGCGGCGCGGCACCGAGGCGTCGTCATCCCGCAGCTCCGCCGGCAGTAGCACGGCCGGCGCGGACTGCCACGCGATCGGCCGCAGGAAGCGACGCATCGCCGTGACGCCGACGGACGTGTGTTGCGAATTGGTCGCCGGCCACGGCCCGCCATGGTGCTGCGCCCAGCAGACCCGCACCCCGGTGGGGTATCCGTTGAACACGACTCGGCCGGAGCGGCGCTGCAGGTCCGTCACGAGGTCGGCGAGACCGGCGGCCTCGTCGACCTCGCAGTGCACGGTGGCGGTGAGCGAGTCGGGGACGGCGTCCAGCGCGGCGGGCAACTGGTCGAGGGTGTCGTATCGCACCACGACCACGACGGGGCCGAACGCCTCCTCCGCGGCTGCCGCGGTGAACGTCGACGCGTCGATCTCGAGGATGCCCGGTGTCGCGCCGAGGCCGGGTCCGACCGGCTCGCTGGCGCGCAGCGCGCTGGCTCCGCCGCTCGCGATTAGGTCCCCTTGGATGCGGAACAACGACTCGTGGATCTTCGCGTTCAGCAGCGGCTGGGGCTCGGCGGCGGCGGCGAGGCGGACCAGCTCCGGCACGATGACGTCATCGGTGCGGGGGACGAACGCCACACCGGGTTTGGTGCACAACTGGCCGGCCGAGCCGGTGACGGACGCGTAGAGGCCCTGGGCGATCTGCGCCCCGCGGGCGCGCGCGGCGGCCTCGGTGACGATCAACGGGTTCACGCTGCTCAGCTCGCCATAGAACGGGATCGGGGTCTCCCGCTCACCGATCGCCGAGATGAGAATCTGTGCGGCGCCGAGGGATCCGGTGTATCCGACCGCCGTGATGGCCGGATCCTGGACCAGATCCACTCCGGCCTGCTGGCCGTAGACGATCTGGAACGTGTCCGCCGGCAGGCCGCTGTCGACGATCGCGCGATGGATGACGTCGAACGTGGCTCGCGAGGTGAGAATGTGCGACGAATGGGCTTTGACGATGACGGGGTTGCCGGCGGCGAGCGCCGAGGCGGTGTCCCCACCGGCGACGGAGAACGCGAACGGGAAGTTGCTGGATCCGAACACCGCCACCGGTCCGAGCGGCACGAGCATACGGCGCACATCGGGGGCCGGCCCGAGCGGGGTGTCCCCGGCATGATCGATCATGACCTCCAGGTAGGAGCCCTCCTCGATCGCGTCCGCGAACATGCGGAACTGGAACGCGCTGCGGTTGACCTCGCCCGTTAAACGCTGCTCACTGAGCCCGGTCTCCGCCATGGCGCAGATGACGAGATCCGCGCGGTCGGCTTCCAGCGCGTCGGCAATGGTGCGCAAGGCGGTGGCGCGGTCGGCGCGGCTGACGTCGCGCAGCTGCCGGAACACGGCGTCAGCGCGGGCGGCGGCAGCGCGCACGTCCGCCTGGGGTGTCGGGGTGATGTCCGTGTCCTGGGAGCTGCCGTCACGCGGATCGTGGGTGGGGATCGTCATGGGATCGTGCTCCTTCGATGCTGCTCGGACGTTCGGATGGCGGCGACAGCGCGATCCAGCCCTGCCGGGGCCACTAGGCCGACATGGTAGAGGTGTAGCCGCGTAACCCCGCGGGCGGCTAGCCCCGCGAGGTTCGCCGCGACGGCCGCAGCCGACGGCGGACAGTGGTTCGACCAGCCGGGCGTGTCCTCTTGCCGCGAGCGGTTGGACCGGCAATGCGGGGGCGCTGATCGCCGCACCGATCAACATGTTCCGTGTCGTCTTCATGACGTCGAACCAGTGCGGATCGCCCCCGCCATGATTCCAGCCCACTCGGCTAGCGCCAACGGCAACAGTTCTCGCCATTCGGCGCAGGCGTCGAGTGGGAGTCCTGCAGAGAAATGGGCGCCCGAAACTCTGCAGGACTCCCACTCGACG
>JAFIHI010000083.1 GCA_017848755.1 Nakamurella sp.
CCCGACCCGGACCACCTCGCCCAGGTCGCCGAACTGTTGCTGCGCCGGCCCGATGCGCTGCCCCGCGATCTCGCCGGCCGCCGCATCGTCGTCACGGCCGGCGGCACCCGCGAACCCCTGGACCCGGTGCGGTTCCTCGGCAATCGTTCCTCCGGCCGCCAAGGGTTCGCGCTCGCGCTCGTCGCCGCCGCGCGCGGAGCGGACGTCACGCTGCTGGCCGCGAACACGGCGCTCCCCGTTCCGCCGGGGGTCAGGATGAGCGACGTGGGCACCGCCGACGAGCTGCGTCTCGCAACCCTCGACGCCGCGGCCGACGCCGATGCCGTCATCATGGCCGCGGCGGTCGCCGATTTCCGGCCCGCCGAACGCCAGGACAGCAAGATCAAAAAGAGCGCGGACCGCGCGCCCCGCACCCTGGAGCTCGCCGAGAATGCGGACATCCTCGCCGAACTCGTCCAGCGCCGCAACCGTGCAGCGCAGCCCGTCATCGTCGGTTTCGCGGCGGAAACAGGTGACGCGTCGCATACGGTCGCCGAGCACGGCCGCGCGAAGCTGGCGCGCAAGGGATGTGATGTGCTGGTCGTGAACGACGTGTCGGGCGGAGCGGTCTTCGGCAGCGCGGACAACGCGGCGACCATCCTCGGCGATGATGGCACCGAACGAGCGGTACCGCGCGGCCCGAAGGCTCTGCTCGCCGCCGCGGTGTGCGATGTGATCGCGCATCGACTCACGACGGCCTAGCGCGGCCCGTACGATCGGGACGAGCCACAGCGGAAGGATTCCACCAGATGAGCGCACGCCTGTTCACCTCTGAGTCGGTCACCGAGGGTCACCCGGACAAGATCTGCGACGCCATCAGCGACGGCATCCTGGACGCGCTGCTCAAGGACGATCCGGAGAGCCGGGTCGCGGTGGAGACCATGGTCACCACCGGGCAGGTGCACGTCGCGGGGGAGGTCACCACCCAGGCGTACGCCGACATCCCGGCGATCGTCCGCGACACGGTACTCGGCATCGGCTACGACTCGTCCGCGAAGGGCTTCGACGGTGCCTCCTGCGGCGTGAACGTCGCGATCGGATCGCAGTCGCCCGACATCGCGCAGGGTGTGGATGCCGCGTGGGAATCGCGGCAGGAAGGCGCGGCCGACGACGAGATCGAACGGCAGGGGGCCGGGGACCAGGGCCTGATGTTCGGCTACGCCTGCTCGGACACGCCGGAGTTGATGCCGCTGCCGATCGCCCTGGCGCACCGGCTGGCGCGGCGGCTCACCGTGGCGCGCAAGTCCGGTCAGGTGCCGTACCTGCGGCCGGATGGCAAGACTCAGGTGACGATCGAATACGTCGGCGACAAGGCGCTGCGGCTCGACGCGGTGGTCGTGTCCACCCAGCACGCCGAGGACATCAATCTCGACACGATGCTCACCCCGGACATCCGCACGCACGTCGTCGAACCGGAGCTCGCGGGTCTCGACATCGACACGCGCGGTTTCAACCTGTACGTCAACCCGACGGGCCGCTTCGTGATCGGCGGGCCGATGGGAGATGCCGGGCTCACCGGCCGGAAGATCATCGTCGACACCTACGGCGGGATGGCCCGGCACGGCGGCGGCGCGTTCTCCGGGAAAGACCCGTCGAAGGTGGACCGCTCGGCGGCCTACGCGATGCTGTGGGTGGCAAAGAACGCCGTCGCTGCCGGGCTGGCCGAGCGGATCGAGGTGCAGGTCGCGTACGCGATCGGCAAGGCACACCCGGTCGGCCTGTTCGTGGAGACGTTCGGCACCGAGCAGGTCGATCCGGACAAGATCGCCGACGCGATCCGGCAGGTCTTCGATCTCCGCCCGGGCGCGATCATCCGCGACCTCGACCTGAAGCGACCCATCTACGCGCAGACCGCCGCGTACGGGCATTTCGGCCGGACGGACATCGACCTGCCGTGGGAGGCGACCGACCGGGCGAGCGCCCTGCAGCGCGTGCTCGGGCTGTAACGGGTTCCCGCGCGCTGCGGCGCGTACTCGCCCCCGACCCGCCGCGGGATCGGGTATGACGTAGCTCCGTGGTATTCACATCCCATGACCGCAGCACGCCGCCGTGCCGTCTCCCGGCGCGTACCTGCGGCCGTGCGCGTGATCCGCGAGCGCGCGGTGCACCGACCGATCGCGCGCGTCGCGGTCGACGTCCCGCTGGCGCACCTCGACCGGCTCTTCGACTACCTGGTGGCGGAGGCCGATTCCGCCGCGGCGCAGCCGGGCGTCCGGGTGCGGGTCCGGTTCGCCGGACGGTTGGTGGACGGGTTCCTGATGGAGCGCGTCGACGCATCGGAGCACGACGGCGGGCTCGCCATGATCGAGCGGGTCACCTCGCCCGAGGTCGTGGTCACGGCGCAGGTCGCACGGCTGTGCCGGGCGGTCGCGGACCGCTACGCCGGCGTGCTCGCCGACGTGTTGCGGCTGGCGATTCCGCCGCGGCACGGCCGTGTCGAAGAGGCCGGGTGGGGAGCCGATCCGGCTGCCGGCGCGGCCGGGAGCGCTCCCGAGACGGGCGAGGGCGCCGCTGTCCGCGCCGCCGTGCCGACGCGCGATGCCGCAGGCTCCGATGACGTGCGGCCCTCCGACCGGGGCGCAGGCGCGGGCAGCGTGATGCCCGTCATATCCGGTCTGATACCCGAGGCCGGCGGCGGGTGGGATGCCTATGTCGCCGGGCGGGCTTTCCTCGCGGCGCTCGACGATGGGCGAGCGCCGCGCGCCGTGTGGCAGGCGCTGCCGGGGGAGGATTGGGCGCTCCGGTTCGCGGAGGCGGCGCGGGTCGTGTGGCAGCGTGGGCGCGGCGCGCTCCTGTTGGTGCCCGATGCCCGGGACCTGGCGCGCCTCGAAGCGGCGCTCGAGTCCGTGATCCCGCGCGCGGACATCGCGGTGCTGCGCGCGGATCTCGGCCCTGCCGAGCGGTACCGACGATTCCTGGCGGTGAACCGCGGGTCTGCTCGCGGCGTCGCGGGCGCCCGGGCCGCGGCGTTCGCCCCGGTGCGGGATCTCGCCCTGGTCGCGATGTTCGACGACGGCGACGATCTGTACGCGGAGCCGCGGGCGCCCTATCCGCATGCCCGCGAGGTCCTGGCCATGCGGTCCGCGCAGGAGCAGACCGCGCTGGTGATCGGCGGTTTCGCGCGCACGGCGGAGGCGCAGTTGCTGCTTCGCTCGGGCTGGGCCCGGCCGATCGAGCCGACGCGCGCCGAAGTTCGGCAGTGCGTGCCCCGGATCGAGGCCGCCGGCGACGAGTACGCGACCCAGGCCGATTCGGCGGCAGCCGCCGCACGGCTGAGCCCCGCGGCATTCGCCGCGGCGCGCGGGGCACTGGATTCCGGCGCGCCGGTGCTGGTCCAGGTGCCGCGGCGCGGTTACCTCCCGGGTGTGGCCTGTGCCGAGTGCGGCCGCCCCGCCCGCTGCCGGCGGTGCTCGGGGCCGCTGGCCGTGCGGGCAGGCACGCGCATGCTGTCGTGTCGCTGGTGCGGTGTCGCGGCGCCGCGCTGGGTCTGCCCGGCATGTGCGTCCCAGCGGTACCGGGCGACGGTGATCGGCGCCGCGCGTACCGCCGAGGAGATCGGGCGGGCGTTTCCGGGCGCGCGATTGGTCACGTCGGCCGGGGAGAAGGTGCTGGACCGGGTCCCGGCTGGCCCCGCGGTCGTCGTGGCGACGCCCGGCGCCGAGCCATTCGCGGACGGCGGTTATGGCGCGGCCCTGCTGCTGGACGGTCGGCTGATGCTCGGCCGAGCCGACCTCCGCGCGGGTGAAGAGACGCTGCGCCGGTGGATGACCGCGGCGACGCTCGTCCGGCCGGCGGCCGCCGGCGGCCGGGTCGTGGTTGGCACGGACCTCGCCACGCCCGCGGTTCAGTGGCTCATCCGGTGGGACCCGGCATCTGCCGCAGAAACGGAGCTGGCGCAGCGCACGGAGCTCGGCTTCCCGCCAGCGGTCGCGATGGCCTCCGTGGCGGGCGCCGAGCCGGTGGTCGGCGCGGCTCTCGCGGAGCTGGCGCTCCCGCCGTCCGCGGAGGTGCTCGGACCGGTGCCGGTGTGGGACGGTCAGTTCCGCCGGGACGGTGCCGAGCCGGTGGACGGCGCGCATGCGCCCGCGGGCGCGCAGGTGCCGGCAGCCGAGCGGGTGCGCGCCCTGATACGGGTTCCTCCGGCGGATCGTAAGGCGCTCGCCGCCGCGCTGCACGTGCTCGCGGCGGCTCGCTCGGCCCGCAAGGACAGCGAGCCGCTGCGCATCGAGATCGACCCCGCCGAACTGGGCTGATGGCCTTCGAGTAGCCGTGCGCAGAACTCGCTGACCTGCACGGTGTGGACAACTGCGGTTGCCTTCGACCGCTGGAGCAGATCTGTTCATGACGAACCGTGACAGCAGTGCCGGAAGGGGGCACCATGGCGACCATGGCCACACATCCGGTCCAGTCGGTCCGGCCCGCGGAGGACGCGGTGCTTCCGGACGTCGGGGATACCGTGGACGTAGGGGGCGCGCCGCGCTCGCTGATGCCACGTGACTCCTACGAGTGGACGGTCGACGACCTGGAGCAGCTCCCCGACGACGGCCTGCAGTACGAACTCCTCGACGGGATCCTGCTGGTGAGCCCGGCGCCGGTCCTCGTTCATCAGCGGGCCATCGGGCGGATATTCCTGCTGCTGGAACGGGCGTGTCCCGACGAGATGGAGGTGTTCGTCGCCCCGGTGGACTGGCAACCGGACCGGCGTACCTCGCTGCAGCCCGATGTGCTCGTCGTGCGCAAGGACCTGATCGGCTACAAGAACCTCACCGATCGGCTGGAGCTCGCGGTCGAGGTGCTCTCGCCCTCCACGCGCCGCAAGGACCTGGTGCTCAAGTACTCCAAGTACGCCGACGCCGGCGCACCGTCCTACTGGGTCGTCGACCCGCAGGAGCCATCCGTCACTGTCTGGGATCTGCAAGACGGCAGGTACGTCCAGGTCGGCTACGCGCAGGGTAGCGATCCGCTCACGATCCGGCTGCCCTACGAGATCACCGTCATACCAGCCGCTCTCGTCTGATCCGGGTCGCCCGCGCCGACGATCGGCCCGCGTGCGACGGGTGCCCGGCTCGCGCCCCTAGACTGGTCGGGCACCTCGGGCGATCGTGTTCGGGACGTGGCGCGGACCGCGGGCGCGTGCCTGGTCCGGTCGCATAGCGTGGAGGTCCGCCCGGGTTGGGTGCCCCATAGTGCGCGATGCCGCACGCTCAAGCACCCAACCCCACAGGTACCGACAGCGAAGGAGGCGGCATGCGACTGCTGTTCGCAGGTACCCCGCAGACCGCGGTCCCGTCGCTGCACGCGCTGCTCGCATCACGGCACGACGTGGTCGCCGTGCTCACCCGTCCGGACGCCCACGTCGGACGCCGGGGGGCGCTCACCGCCTCGCCCGTCGCCCGCGCCGCCGAGGACGCGGGACTGGCCGTCCTCAAACCGGCCTCGATCCGCACCGCGGAGTTCGCCGCGCAGCTCCGCGCCCTGAACGTGGACGCCGTCGCGGTCGTCGCATTCGGCGCCCTCGTCCCGGAGTACCTGCTGGCTCTACCACCCCGCGGCTGGGTCAACCTGCACTTCTCGCTGCTCCCCGCGTGGCGCGGCGCCGCACCGGTGCAGGCCGCGATCCGCGCCGGCGACGACGTCACCGGGGCCAGCACCTTCCTCATCGAGAAGGGCCTGGACACCGGCCCCGTCTACGGCACCGTCACCGAATCGATCCGGCCGACCGACACCGCGGGCGACCTGCTCGCGCGGCTCGCCGACTCCGGTGCGCGTCTGCTCGTCGCCACCTTCGACGGGCTCGCCGACGGAACGCTCACCGCCGTGCCGCAACCGGCCGACGGGGTAAGCCACGCGCCCAAGATCACCGTCGCCGACGCCGCCGTCGACTTCCGCGCCCCGGCGCTGGCCGTCGACCGGCTGATCCGGTCGGTCACCCCGGAGCCTGGCGCCTGGACGGCGTCGAAATGGGGCCGCCTCGGCATCGGCCCGGTCACCGTCGTCCGCGATGCGACCGTCGCGCTCGCTCCCGGCGAGATCGCCGCGGGGAAGCGAGATGTGTTGGTGGGCACGGCATCCGGCCCGGTCCGGCTGTCCACGGTGCAGCAACCGGGCAAGCGGCCGTTGCCGGCCGCGGATTGGGCGCGGGGGGCGCGGATCGATCCCGGCGACCGGCTCGGCGAACCGGACCGCGCGGGTCCGCACCTGGCCGAGGAACTGATATGACGCCGTTCGCGGCGGGCCCGCCGCCGGGCCGTGACGGACAGGACCGGATCGACGGCGGGGCGGGCCAAAGCGGTCACCAGAGAGGTCACTCGGGCGGCCAGGGCCGGAGCGGCGCGTCGCGCAGCCCCCGGCTCGATCGGGGACGGGGACGCGACCGGGGCCGGCAATCGGCCGGGGGAGGCGAGGGTCGCCGTGGCCCCGGCCCGCGCCCGCGGACCGAACGCCCGCCGGACGTCGACCCGGCCCGCGCCGCTGCCCTCGAGCTGTTGTCGGCGGTCCGCGAACGCGGCGCCTATGCGAACCTGGCGCTGCCCGCGATCCTCGCCGATCGCCGCCTCTCCGGCCGCGACGCCGCACTCGCCACCGAGCTCGGCTACGGAGCCTGCCGCACGCTCGGGCAGCTCGATGCGATCGTCGCGGCCTGCGGCGACACGCCGCTCACCGAACTCGACGGACCCATCCTCGACGCCCTGCGGCTGGGCGCCTACCAGTTGTTGCACACGCGGATCCCGCCGCACGCCGCGGTGTCCGCGACCGTGGATCTGGTGCGCGCCGGCAGCCTTCCCCGAGCGTCCGGGTACGTCAACGCCGTGCTCCGCCGCGTCGCAGAGCGCGACCTGGACGGTTGGGTCGAACGTCTCGCGCCGGCGGCATCCAGCGATCCGCTGGCCCGGCTCGCGCTGCGCACGGCTCACCCCCGGTGGATCGCCGCCGCGTTCGCCGATGCGCTGGGCGAACGCGGCTCGGATCTCGCCGACCTGACGGCCCTGCTCGACGCGGATCAGGCCCCGCCCGCGGTCCATCTGGTAGCCAGGCCCGGGCTGATCGGACGGGACGCGCTGGTCGCCGAGTCGGGCGGCGAGCCCGGGCGGTATTCACCGTTCGCCGTGTACCTGGCCGGCGGGGCCCCGGCGCGCCTCGGCTCGGTGCGGCGCGGTGGGGCGGCCGTTCAGGACGAGGGCTCCCAGCTGGTCGCCGTGGCCCTCGCCGCGGCGCGCGTGGACGGCTCCGATGCGAGGTGGCTGGATCTCGCCGCTGGGCCCGGCGGCAAGGCCGCTCTGCTCGGGGCGCTCGCCGCGCAGCGCGGCGCCGCCCTGGACGCGGTCGAAACAGCCGAGCACCGAGCGGATCTCGTCCGGAAGACGACCGCTGGGCTGCCGGTCACGGTGCACACCGCAGACGGCCGTGATCCCGGCCTGCCGCTCGCCAGCTTCGATCGTGTCCTGCTCGATGCGCCGTGCACCGGGCTCGGAGCGCTGCGTCGCCGGCCCGAGGCCCGCTGGCGGCGGACCGCGGCCGACGTCGCCCCGCTCGTCAAGCTCCAGCGTGAACTCCTGGACTCCGCGGCCCGGCTGGTGCGGCCCGGCGGCGTTATCGCATATGTCACCTGCTCGCCGCATCTGGCCGAGACGGCCGGCGTCGTCGCGCGTCGCCCGCAAACGCTCGAGCTCCTCGACGCGCGCGAGTACTTCCCGAATGTGCCGGATCTCGGCGACAGCCCCACCGTGCAGCTGTGGCCGCACCGGCACGGCACCGACGCCATGTTCTGTGCCCTGCTGCGCCGGGTGCACTGACAGTCGCGAGGCTCGCCCACCGGCCAAGGTGGCCGGAACGACACCACCACGAGAAGAACGTCATACTCGATCCGGCGCGCGCGCTCGATAGGGTCGGAGGATGCCGTCAGCGCCCAGAATCGCCCCGTCCATCCTGTCCGCCGACTTCGCGAACCTGCAGACCGATATCGAGCGGGCGCGCGGGGCGGACTGGCTGCACGTCGACGTGATGGACAACCACTTCGTGCCGAACCTGACTATCGGCCTGCCCGTCGTCCAGGCGATCCGGCGCGTCACGGAGATCCCGCTCGACTGCCACCTGATGATCGACGACCCCGACCGCTGGGCGGTGGGCTACGCGGAGGCCGGCGCCTACAACGTCACCGTGCATGCGGAGGCCGTGCGGGAGCCGATCAGCGTCGCCATGGACATCAAGGCCGCCGGGGCGACGGCCGGTCTGTCGCTGAAACCCGGTACCGCGCTGGACGACTGGACCGAGGCGCTGCGCAGCTACGACACGCTGCTCGTCATGACCGTGGAACCGGGCTTCGGCGGCCAGGAGTTCATGGCCGACATGCTCGATAAGGTCCGCCGGGCGCGGACCATGGTGGACACCGGCCACCTCACCGTGATCGTCCAGGTGGACGGCGGCATCAACGCGGACACCATCGAGCAGGCGGCCGAGGCGGGTGCGGACTGCTTCGTTGCCGGATCGGCCGTCTACGGAGCGGCGGATCCCGCCCGCGCCATCGAGGCATTGCGTGCGGGCGCCGAGCGGGCCGGGCGGTACGGGGCGCCCGAGCGATAGGGGAGGATGGAGGTGGCCGCGCGCGGCGCGATGGGCGACATGCGCGTGGCCGATGCGCCGGCCGATGCACCGGCCAGACAGGCGCCGGTCGATCACCGCGTACGGAGAGGGCAGTCCATGTTCACCGGGATCGTCGAGGAACTCGGCGAGGTCGTCGCCGTCCGGTTCGCGGGCAGCGTCGACGGTGAGGCGACCGACGCGCGGGTCACGATCCGCGGCCCGAAAGTGACATCCGATGTCGCGCATGGCGATTCGATCGCCGTGGACGGGGTCTGCCTCACCGTTGTGGACGCATCCGGCGACGATTTCACCGCCGAACTCATGGCGGAGACGCTGGTGCGCACCACCGCCAAGGCGTGGTCGCCGGGCACCCGCGTCAACCTCGAACGCTCGGTCACGCCCGCCACCAGGCTTGGCGGGCACATCGTGCAGGGCCACGTCGACGGCGTGGGCGCGATCGTGTCCCGCATCGGCAATCCCGGGTATGACGACGTATCCGTAGCGGTCCCCGCGACGATCGGCCGCTACATCGCCCCCAAGGGCGCCATTGCCGTCGACGGGGTCTCACTCACGGTGATCGACGTCACCGACGGCGATCCGGTGGGCGACCCCGGCGGTGATCTGGTGACAACCTTCACGGTGGGGATCATTCCGGCGACGCGCGACGCTACCACCATGGGGCATCGGAACCCGGGGGATGCGGTGAACATTGAGGTGGATGTGATGGCGAAATATGCCGAGCGGCTGCTGGCCGCCCGGGAGCTGATCCGATGAGCACCACGAGCGGTTTCGACCCGATCGAATCCGCGATCGCCGAGATCGCGGCGGGGCGCGCTGTCGTCGTCGTCGACGACGAAGATCGTGAGAACGAAGGCGATCTGATCTTCGCGGCCGAGAAGGCAACGCCCGAGCTCGTTGCGTTCATGGTGCGCTACACGTCCGGATACATCTGCGTCCCGCTCCCCGCGGCGGACGCCGATCGGCTGGATCTGCCGCCCATGTTTCGTGTCAACCAGGACCGACGCGGTACCGCCTACACGGTGACCGTCGATGCGCGCGAAGGGGTTTCCACCGGCATCTCGGCCACCGATCGCGCGCGGACCATCCGCCTGCTCGCCGATCCGGCGACCCAGGAGGCCGACCTGTCCCGGCCCGGGCACGTGGTGCCGCTGCGCGCCAAGGACGGTGGCGTGCTACGCCGGCCGGGCCACACCGAGGCGGCCGTGGACCTCGCACGACTCGCCGGGTTGCGGCCGGTCGGCGTGCTCTGCGAAATCGTCTCGGAGACCGATCCGCGGGGCATGGCGCGCTCTCCCGAGCTGAAGGAATTCGCCGCAGCGCACGACCTGAAGATCATCACCATCGCCGACCTGATCGCCTACCGGCGGCGGTCGGAGAAGCTGGTCGAGCGGGTGGCCACCGCGCGGGTGCCGTTGGCCTGCGGGGAGTTCACCGCGATCGGATACGCCTCCAGCTACGACCAGCGCGAGCACATCGCGTTCGTCTACGGCGACATCGGCGACGGCGAGGACGTTCTCATTCGCATGCACTCCGAGTGCCTGACCGGGGACGTGTTCGGGTCACTGCGCTGCGACTGCGGCCCGCAGTTGCAGGCCTCGCTCGAGGCGGTGGCCAAGGAAGGGCGCGGCGCGGTCGTCTACATCCGCGGTCACGAGGGCCGCGGGATCGGGCTCATGCACAAGCTGCAGGCCTACCAGTTGCAGGATGCCGGGCGCGACACGCTCGACGCCAACCTCGATCTGGGGCTGCCCGCCGACGCCCGGGACTACGGCACCGGCGCGCAGATCCTGGTCGACCTCGGCGTGCACACCATGCGGCTGCTCACCAACAATCCCGCCAAGCGGGCCGGCATCGAGGGGTACGGACTCAAGGTGCTCGGCCGGGTGCCGCTGCCGGTCTCGGTCAACCCGCAGAACATCCGTTACCTCAAGACCAAGCGCGACCGCATGGGTCATCTCATCGACGGGCTCGGTGAGGCGCGGCGCTCGATGGGAGATTCCTCGTGAACGGGGCACCGGGTTCGCCGACAGCATCGAGTATGACGTCGTTCGCGGCGCAGGCCCGTTCCGCGACGATGGGGGTGGCGTCGTGAGCGCGGACGGCAAGCCCGATCTGTCCGTCGACGGCGCCGCGGGCTTGCGCGTCGCGATCGTGGCCACCAGCTGGCACCGGGACATCGTCGATGCGTTGGTCGACGGTGCGCAGCGCGCCGCGCGGGCCAGCGGCCTCGCCGATGTCGCCGTCGTCCGGGTACCGGGAGCGGTCGAGATTCCCGTGGTGGCAGCGCAACTCGCCACCGACCACGACGCCGTGGTGGCACTCGGCGCCGTGATCCGCGGCGGCACCCCGCATTTCGAGTACGTATGCCAGTCCGTCACCGAGGGACTGACCAGGGTCGCGCTGGACGCCGGAACCCCCGTCGGCAACGGGGTACTCACCTGCGACACCGTCGAACAGGCCGTCGCTCGCAGCGGCGGCCCCGGATCGGTGGAGGACAAGGGCGGCGAGGCGATGGTCGCCGCGCTCAGCACGGCGCTGATCCTGCGGAGCCTGCGGGGGGCGCCGTCCGCGATGGGTTTCCGATGAGCGGCAAGCCGACACCGACGGGCGTCCTTGTCGTGCGCCCGCTGCGCATCAGCATTGTCGGCGCGATCGCCGCCGCGGCCGTCCTCGGCAGCATGATTGTGCTCGGCCTGCTGTTACGCGGCACACAGGACGGGATCGTCTTCAGGCCGTTTGACCAGATCGGCCTCATCAGCGTTGGTGTCTTCGGCGCGGCCGGGATCATGCTGGTGGCGCGGCCGCGCCTGAGGGCCGACGAGCATGGCATCGCCGTCCGCAATGTGCTCGGCGAAACGTATTTCCCGTGGGCGGTGGTGGTCCGCATCGCGTTCCCGCCCGGCGCGCACTGGGCGCAGGTCGTGCTCGCCGACGACGAGACCCACCCGCTGCTCGCGATCCAGGCCATGGACCGGCAACGGGCGGTCGACGCGCTGCAGGCGGTGCGCATCCTGCACGCGAAGTACGCGCCGGAGCGACCGACGCTCACCCCCGAGGCCGCGGAACGCGTGCGCCGCCGGCTACAGGCCGAGGCTGCCGCAGCGGCGGCCCGCCCGCTCGGCAGGCTCGAGATCATCGACCGGGATATGGCCGCGAAGGGCGCGAAGCGGCGCCGCAGGGGCCGAGCAGACCGCGCCTGACGGCACGCACCCCGGGCGTGAAACCCCCGGGCGTCCGCAACCGGACATGATCGCGCCGCCCCCTAGCACGGTGACGGCCTGTGACATTAGTCTCTGCGATCACGCGGAGATATCGACGGCTCCGTGACGAACGGCGCCTTTGGGGGCTCTGTGCCGCCGAAGCTCCGCCTATCGCAAAGGGGAGCCCATGTCACGCACGTCCGCTCGCTCCGGCCCGTTCGCGCTGGCGACCGTCGTGGCCGTCGGCCTCGCGATGACCCTCGCGGCCACGCCGGCCGGGGCCGCGCTGCCTACCGACCCCGCCCCGTCGGGCACAGCCTCGTCGGGCACAGCCTCGTCGGGCACAGCCCTGCCGGCCCCCGTCCGCGCCCCGGGCGGCGTCACGCTGCCCGCTCCGCCGACCAGTGGGCGCCTCGCCCCGGGCCTCGCCGGCAAGTCCGGGCGGGTCAGCGTCTTTGTCCAGCTGACAGGTGCCGGCGCGGCCGACGCTGCCGCCGATGCCGAGGCAGCCGGCAAGAATGCTGCCGCGCAGGTCGCCGCTGCGAAATCCGCGCGCAGCGCGGCGCGGGCGGCCGCCGGGAACGTCTTCAACGGGGCGAAGGCCATCGACCGCACAGCGAGGGAGCTCTTCCAGGTCGGCAACGCCATCCCCGGCGTGGCCATCGACGCCGACATGACGGCCGTCGAGACGATTGCCCAGCGGCCCGATGTGGTTCAGGTCTACCCGATCGTGAGCAAGCATCCGCTCAGCTCGAACGGGTCGGAACTCACGAAGGTGCTCGCGACCTGGCAGAACACCGGCAACGTCGGTCAAGGGGTGCGCATCGGCGTCATCGACACCGGGATCGACTACACGCACGCCGATTTCGGCGGGCCGGGGACAGCGGCAGCCTGGACCACCGCCCGTGCCGACAACACCGACTCGAACTGGCGGGCGGGTCTCACGCCGCTCGCCGCGGCGAAGATCGCGGGTGGCTACGACTTCGTCGGCGACGTGTACAACGCCGACCCCACGGCAAGCGACTACCAGCCGGTGGCCCACCCCGACGCGGACCCGATCGACTGTGAGGGGCACGGCAGCCACGTCGCCGGAATCGCAGCCGGGTACGGCGTGAACGCGGACGGCAGCACCTTCGGCGGCAGCTACCAGGGCCTGGATTCCACCGCGCTCAATGCATTGAAGATCCCGCCCGGGATGGCGCCGCGAGCGTCGATCTTCGCCCTCAAGGTCTTCGGCTGCACGGGCTCCACCGACGCGGTGATCCCGGCCTTGGACTGGGCCCTCGACCCGAACGGCGACGGTAACTTCGCCGATCACCTCGACATCGTCAACCTCTCGCTCGGCGCCGACTTCGCCACGGTGGACGATCCGGAGAACCTTGTCGTCGACAACCTGGCCAAGCACGGTGTGCTTCCGGTGATCGCCGCGGGTAACAACGGCGACCTCACCGACACGGCGGGCGCACCCGGCAATGCCGTGCGGGCACTGGCCGTGGCCAGTTCGGTCGACGACAATGTCCCGCTCAACAAGCTGACTGTGACCGCCCCGACCTCCGTGCAGGGCGCGGCCTTCGGGCAGGTCTCCACCGCCTACGACTGGGCGAACAAGCCCGCGGTGACCGGGGAGGTGGTGGCGCTCTCCGCGGGTAACACGGACGGGTGCGATGCATTGTCGGGGGCGGACGCCGCCGCCGTGGCCGGTAAGGTCGCCTGGCTCACCTGGGATTCCAACGACGCCACCCGGCGCTGCGGGTCGGCCGCGCGCGCAGGGAACGTGGCGGCAGCCGGCGGGATCGGCGCGGTGTTCACCGGCGACGTGTTCCCGTTCGGAGCCGGCATCCTGGGCAGCGCCGCCATCCCGGTGTTCCAGCTCACCCCGACCGAGACCGCACGGCTGCTACCTACGGTCGGCAACGGACTGCAGGTCGCCTTCGGCCCCGGGACGGCAGCGCTGAGCAGCTTGATCGATCCGTCGCTCACGGACATGCTCAGCTCGTTCTCGTCGCGCGGCACGCACGGGTCCCTCGGCGTCGTCAAGCCGGATATCGCCGCACCCGGCGACAGCATCCTGTCGGCCGGCATGGGTACCGGCACCGACGGCGTCAGCATGTCCGGCACCTCGATGGCGACGCCTAACGCCGCCGGGATCGCTGCCCTCGTGATGTCGAAGCACCCGACCTGGACCGTCGAGCAGGTCAAGGCCGATCTCATGAACACCGCGAACCACGATGTGCACACCGGCCCGAACGGCAGTGGAATCGCTTACGGCCCACTGCGTGTCGGTACCGGTCGCATCGACGCGGCGGGCGCCGTCGGCAACACCATCCTGGCCTACGCCAAGGACAATCCGGGCGGTGTCTCGGTGTCGTTCGGGCCCGTCGAGGCCCCCGCGAACCGGCCGACCGTGGTCACGTCCCAACGGGTGGTCATCGCCAACACCGGCAGCGCGACCGCGACGGCCTCCCTGGGCTATCTGTCCGCGACGGATCAGCCGGGGGTGACGTTCACCGTCTCGCCGTCCACGGTGCGGATCAAGGCAGGCTCGTCGACCACGGCCACGGTGACCATGACCATCCGCACGACGCAACTGCGGCGCACCATCGACCCCACGATGGATGTCGATCAGTTGGGTCTGCCGCGCCAGTTCGTCGCCGGCGCCTCCGGCTGGCTGACGGTCTCGCCGCAGAACTCCGCGGCCGGACCGCTGCGCGTGCCCGTGTACGCCGCCGCCAAGCCGGTGTCGCAGACCCGCGTGATCGACGTGGGGGGCGTCGCCAAATCCCGGTCGCTGCTCATCACCGGCCGCGGCGTGGCCCAGGGCAGCGGGCCGTCCGCCTTCAACTCCCTGGTGTCCGTGATGGACCTCGGCGCCACCAGCCCGCGGCTCCCGAAGTGCACGGCGAAACGGCTCACCGGCTGCACCGTGAACGAGACGGCCCGCTCCGGCGATCTGCAGTACGTCGGCGCCGGTGCGGTGAAGGGGGAGAGCGGCGGGTATGCCGATGGCTGGCTGTACTTCGGCATCTCCAGCTACACCGACTGGGCCACGATCGGGAACACCGTCGTCCCGTACGTCGACATCGACACGACGGGTGACGGCATACCCGACTACGAGGTCTACGTCCAGAACTACCCCGATACCGACCTGTTGCTGGCGTTCCTGGTCGACCTCCATGCGGGCGAGATCGTCGACCTGGAACCCGTCAACTTCAACCTCGGCGACGTGGACACGAATGTCTTCGACACCAACGTCCTGGTCATCCCGGTCAACCCTGCTGCCATCGGTGTGACAGGCACCACGTCATCGTTCCCGATCACCTACACCGTGGGGACGGTGAGCGACTACTCGAACGACGTGGGCGGGCAGGTCGATGAGGTCGGTCCGGTCGCGTTCGATGCGGTCAATCCGAAGATCGCCGTCGATTCGCCGCTGTACCTGGACCGCGCCGGCGCCAAGATCCCGTTCCAGTTGGGCGCCCGCCCGCGCGGTCAGTCGACCGCGAAGGCGTTGGTGCTGCACCTGCAGGGTGCGAACGGGCAGCGGGCCGACGTGGTGACACTGCAGTACCGGTGACACTGCAGCACCGGTGACACTGCAGTACCGGTGACGCCGGACCCCGCTCGGCTCGGCCCCGGTGCGGGCCTGCCGGGGCCGGTCAGGTGCGCAGCGCGGTCGTGTCGCAGCGGTCGTGTAGCATAAACCCTTGCGACCAACCTCGGTCGATGCGGGTGCGCTGCGCCGTGTCGAGCGAGGAGGCAAGCGGAGTCACACTCCCACCCGCGCGGCCGAGAAGGCGGCCGGGTCCGGTCCGCCGATACGCGTATCGGCGAGCGTTGCTGTGCGAGAGCCGGCACCGCGACCATGTGGCCCCGCGTGCCTGCGCCGCGGGGCTTTGTCGTCGATGCGGGTGCCCGGCACCGACACATCGTCATACTCGCCCTGCTGCGCTGGGACGTGACCGTCACACACGTAGGAGGACGTCAATCAGCAACGAACCGCGCATCAACGACAGGATCCGGGTCCCTGAGGTCCGTCTCGTCGGCGCCGCCGGTGAGCAGGTCGGCATCGTATCGATCGGCGAGGCGCTGCGACTGGCCGAGCAGTCCGATCTCGATCTGGTCGAGGTGGCGCCCACCGCCCGGCCGCCGGTCGCCAAGCTCATGGACTACGGCAAGTTCAAGTACGAGACCGCGCAGAAGGCCCGTGAGGCGCGCCGGAACCAGGTGCAGACCGTCATCAAGGAGATGAAGCTGCGGCCGAAGATCGACCCGCACGATTACGAGACCAAGAAGGGTCACGTCGTGCGGTTCCTCAAGGCGGGCGACAAGGTCAAGGTGACGATCATGTTCCGCGGGCGTGAGCAGTCGCGGCCCGAACTCGGCTTCCGGCTGCTGCAGCGGCTCGCCGACGATGTGGTCGACCTCGGCAGCGTCGAGAGCGCGCCGAAACAGGACGGTCGCAACATGATCATGGTTCTGGCGCCGCACCGGCAGTCCCGGCCGAAACCGCCACCGGCGCCGACTGCGGCGGCGAGCTAGCGGCACGCTCGGGCCGGCCTGCCCGGCCCGGATCGACCATGACGCCGTTCGCGCCGCCCCGGCGGCGTGCACACACCGGCACACGGTTTGCAGATCGATGCAGACCGTCAGCAGTGCCGTGCGCAGCAGCGCGCGGCGATGACGAACGAACGAAGGAAGCACCGATGCCCAAGAACAAAACCCATTCCGGCATCTCCAAGCGGGTCAGGGTGACCGGCAGCGGCAAGATCACCCACGAGGGCGCCGGTAAGCGTCACAACCTGGAGAAGAAGCCGTCTCGCGTCACCCGCCGGATGACCGGCATGCGGGATCTCGCCGCCAACGATGTGCCGCGCGTCAAGCGCATGCTCGGCATCTGATCTGACCCACCCATCGACCCGGTCGGTGCCGGAACATGGCCCGCCGAGTCCTTCCATGAAAGCAAGGTGTCGAAGTGGCACGCGTGAAGAGGGCGGTCAGCGCCCAGAAGAAGCGTCGCGAGATCCTGGAACACGCCGCCGGCTACCGCGGCCAGCGCTCGCGGCTGTACCGCAAGGCCAAGGAGCAGGTGCTCCACTCGCTGAACTACGCCTACCGTGACCGGCGGGCTCGCAAGGGCGATTTCCGGCAGCTCTGGATCACCCGCATCCACGCCGCGGCCCGCGCCCATGGCATGACGTACAACCGCTTCGTGCAGGGGCTCAAGATCGCCGGCGTCGACGTCGATCGCAAGATGCTGGCCGAGCTTGCGGTGCACGACGAGGCGGCGTTCGCGGCGCTGGTGACGATCGCCCGCGCGGCGGTGCCCGTGATCGGCGGCTCGGCGGACGCCGAGGGCTCGCAGGACGCGGCCTGAGCACGCACGGCAATTCTCGCGGGCGCCCGGTCGACGATCTGTCGACCGGGCGTTCGTCTGCGCGTGCCTCCGAGGATGACGATGTTCGCGGCGGTGCGCTGTCGGACCACTCGACCCGGATCGTGGCCGCGCACAAACTGCTGCGGCGCGCCCGGCGTGCCGAGGTCGGCGAGTTCCTAGCCGACGGTGCGCAGGCGGTGCGCGAGGCGGTCGCCGCCGAGCGGGAGCGGCCCGGCACCGTGCGCGAGATTTACGTCACCGCCACGGGTTCCGCGCGCAACGCGGACATCGTCCGGGCGGCGTTCGATGCCGGGATCACCGTCACCGAGATCACCGACCGCGCGGCCGCGCACATCTCCGATGCGGTCACGCCGCAGGGGCTGACCGCCCGCTGTGCGCTGCCCTCGGGCGCCCTGCGCTCCGCGGGCGACGGGCCGCTCACCGCTGTGCTGGCCGCGGCGCCGCGGCTCGTCGCGGTGCTCGTGGCCACCTCCGACCCCGGCAACGCGGGAACCGTCATCCGGCTCGCTGACGCGGCCGGCGCGGACGCCGTCATCGTCGCCGGGGACGCTGTCGACCCGTGGGGCCCGAAGGCGGTACGCGCGTCGGCCGGAAGCATCTTCCACCTGCCGGTACTGCGGGCCGCCGACCCGACGGAGCTGGTGGCAGCGCTCTCCAGCGCCGGCCTCGCCGTGCTCGCGACGAGCGGCGTGGGCCAGGTCGACCTGGACGACGCGAGCGCCGACGGGCTGCTCGACCTCCCCACGGCGTGGCTCTTCGGTTCGGAGGCGCACGGCCTCGAAAGCTCCGTCATCGACGCTGCCGATGCCGCGATCCGGGTACCGATTCACGGCCGGGCCGAATCGCTGAACCTTGCGACGGCCGCCGCCATCTGCCTGTACGCCTCCGCCTCGGCGCATCGCCGACGGGCAACCGGCGGCGCGCAGCCGATGGAACAGCCGACGGGTGGTCCGGGCGCTACTTGACGGACCCCGCGGTCACCCCTTCCACGAAGAACCGCTGGAAGGCGAGGAACACGATCAGCGGGATGATCAGCGACAGGAAGGCGCCCGAGGACAGGACGTCGATGCTGTTGCCGAACTGCCGCGTCTGGCCGGCGAGCGCGACCGTGATCGGTTGGCTGGACGCGTTGGAGAACACCAGTGCGACGAGCAGGTCGTTCCACACCCACAGGAACTGGAAGATCCCGAGCGACGCGATCGCGGGCAGGCCGAGCGGCAGGATCACCCGCAAGAAGATCCGTCCCTCGCGGGCACCGTCCATCCGCGCCGCCTCCATCAGGTCGCGCGGGATGCCGGCGAAGTAGTTGCGCAGCAGGAAGATCGCGAACGGCAGCCCGAAGGAGATGTGGAAGATCACCACGGACAGGATCGAGCCGGAGATGCCGAGCAGTCCGTAGAGCTTCAGCACCGGGATCAACGCGATCTGGATCGGCACCACCAGCAGCGCGATGACGACGAGGAACAACACGTCCCGGCCGGGAAAGTCGATCCACGCGAACGCATATCCCGCTGCAGAACCGAACAGGACCACGAACACGGTTGCCGGAACGGTGATCTCGATCGTGTTGAGGAACGACCCGGTGATGACGTGGTTCTCCAGCAGGTGGCCGTAGTTCGCGAACGTGAGTTGCGCCGGCTCGCTGAACACCCGCCACCAGCCGCCGCTCGTGTAGTCCGACGGGTTGCGCAGCGATTCGACGAGTAGACCGAAGGTGGGCACCAGCCAGATCAGTCCGATCGCGATCAGCACGATCTGCAGGACGCCGTTGCCGGCCCGCGCGGCGATGCGCGCCGCGATGCCGCGCCGAGCGGCCGCGGTCACGATGTCCGTACGCGCCGTCATGGCCGATCACCCCTGCTCCGTGCGGAACCGCTTGATATTGCTGATGATCGCCGGGATCACGAGGATCACCAGCAGCACCCCGATGGCGCTGGCCAGCCCGTATTTCTGGTTGGCGAACTCGTCGTAGAGGGTGACCGCCAGCACGTCCGCGTACCTGCCGTTCGCCCCCGCGGTCTGCTGGATCACGAAGACGATGTCGAAAACCTTCAACACGTTGATGATCATGGTGACGAAGACCACGATGAGCACCGGCCGGAGTAGCGGCACGGTGACCTTACGGAAGACCTGCCACTCCGTCGCGCCGTCGATGCGGGCGGCTTCCAGGGCGTCCCGCGGAATCGCCGCCATGCCCGCGGACAGCAGCACCATGGCGAAGCCCGCGTAGATCCAGAGGTAGGCGATCATGATCGCCGGGGTGATCAGGGTCGGCCCGAGCCAGCTCAGTCCGCCGAACGGCTCCGCGAAATTCGAGGCGGGCACAGCGATGTCGAAGCTGCCGCTGGCCAGCTGCGGGAAGTCGAAGGCGCCGGTCGCATCCGTCGTCGTGGTCGCGACGACCGCCCCGCCGCGTAGCGCTTCGACCGTCATCCCCGGTAGTCCCAGCTCGCCGGGGTCGATCTTCCCCGGAGTGCCGCCACCGCCGAGCCTGAAGTCGTTCCACACCACTCCGGCGAGCCCGCTCGCGTTCGGCTGCGGGGCGGCCGGCTTCGCGTTCGCCGGTGGGGATTGTAGGTTCAACCCCACCATAGGGATGAGGATCTGGGAACCGGCACGCTGCGCGGTCGTCGTCGTGAAGCCGTCCGCTGGGGAGCCCGTGAGGTTGCCGCCCGGGCGGGGGTGCACCGTCGGGTACCGGCTGGACGGCGCGAAGATGTCGTGGATGCCGATGGTGACGGCATTGGCCAGCCCGCGACTCGGCTGGTCGTTGTACACCAGCGAGAAGGTGACGCCGGAGGCGAGGAAGGAGATCGCCATCGGCATGAACAGGACGGTCTTGAGCACGGTCGCCCAGCGAATGCGCTCGGTCAGCACGGCGAAGATCAATCCGACGAACGTGACCACGGTGGGCACCACGATCACCCAGATCACGTTGTTCCGGACCGATCGGAGCGTGTCGCTGTTGGTGAAGATGGAGATGTAGTTGTCCAGGCCGATGAAGGAGCCGACGCTCCCGGCAGGCCCGTCGCCGTACAGGCTGCGGATCACCGAGTAGATGAGCGGATAGACGACGATCG
>JAFIHI010000084.1 GCA_017848755.1 Nakamurella sp.
CCGCGGTGATGGGCGCGCCTGGCCGTTTCTGCTTCCGCGGGGTGCCCCATCCGCCGCCGGTGAGCCTGTTGACGGCGAAGACGATGGTCGCGAAGAGCAGCGTGACGACCGCCAGGATCACGCCCATCGACGTCGCGTAGCCGAACTGCCCCTTGGTGAAGGCGGTCATGTAGAGGTCCTGGGACATGGTGAGCGTCTTGTTGTTCGGGCCGCCGAAGGGGTTGAGCGCCATCATGTACACGAACGAGTCCAGGGCGGCAATGCCCAGGTAGATGTACGCGGTCTGGATGGTGTCGCGGATCAGCGGCACCGTCACCGATGTGGCGGTGCGGAAGCGGCCGGCGCCGTCCAGCCGGGCGGCCTCGTACACCTCGGCGGAGATGCCTTTGATCGCGGCGATGAACAGCACGGCGTAGAACCCGACGAAGCTCCAGATGATGACGAACATCGACGCCGCCATGGCCGTGCGCGGATCGCCGAGCCACGCGAAGTTCTGGAAGTTCTTCAGGCCCACCGCCTGCAGCCCCCAGTTGAGGATGCCGGCCGATGGGTTGTACACCTGCGCCCAGATGATGCCGATGACGATGGCGGGCACCACGTACGGGAAGAAGGACACGACCCGGTAGAAGCTCGACGCGCGGATGCCGCGGACCGGGCCGCGGGACGGGCCGCCGACGGTGACCATGCTGGCCACGGCCAGCGCCAGGACGATCGTGACGAGCGGCACCACGATGCCAAGCTCGATGCAGTTGACCAAGGCCTGCCGGAACTTGTCGTCGGTCCACAGCTTGACGTAGTTGTCGATGCCGATGAAGTTCATCTTCGGCGAGAAGCCCTTCCAGTCCGTCATCGAGAAGTAGATGGCGCGGACGAAGGGGGCGAGCACGAACACGACGAAGATCAGCAGCGGCAGCCCGAGGAAAACGATCATGAAACTGACCTTGTCGAAGGTCAGGCTCGGGCCGGCGAGCGCGCGCCCGGCGCCGATGAGGCCGATGATGCCGGCGATGACGAAGGCGTACCAGCCGACGGTGCCGCTGAGCAGGTCGGTGAAGGTCCGTGGCCCGGCGACGATCCACCAGGCGGCGCACACCATCGCGGCGAGCGCGGCGATCCGACCGAGCTTGGCCGCGGATCTCGTCATACTCGGGACGGTGAGCACGGCGATACCCGCCAGCAGCAAGATGATGCCGGCCACGATGTCGACGAGAACCGCGTAGGCGGCGACGATTTCGCCGACCCCGTGCGCCGGGGTGTTGTAGTAGAGATCCCATCCGGTGCTGCTGCCGAACCACGGCAGCACCACCTGCGCGATGGCGAGGATGCCGCCGATCACCATCAGGATGGGGGCGAGCCGGCCGGCGCGGGCGGACGGCCCGACCGAGGACCGCTGCGGGCGCGACACGGGTTGGTCGATGACGCTGGACCGGGTCATGCGGGATTCCTCACCATGCAAGGCACGGATCGGACGACCGTGTAGCGCGGTCGTCCGACCCGTGCATCTCGTGCCAATGATGGTAGATCAGACGTGACGGGCGTCACGTCTGATCGGCCGGGCCGTCAGCTGGTGACGGTGATCTTGGAGACCGAGCTGTCGTTGGCCACGGTGTCCGTGATCTTCTGCAGGCCCTTGGTGAGGCCGGCAGCGTCGGTGTCGCCGGACAGGAACGAGTTCCACACGACGAGGCTGTCCGCGTTCATGCCGTAGAAGTCGAAGAACTGGTAGTTGAAGATGTTGTTTCCGGCCGCCTGGAGCATGTTCGACTGCGACACCAGGGCGGTGGACCCGAAGCCGTCCGGCGGAACCGTGCCGGACACGATGGTCGGGGCGAGCCGGGTCTTGGCGAAGTTGGTCGCCGCCTCCTTCGACAGCATGGCGCGCATGAGCTCCTTGCCGCCGGCCGAGTTCGCCGCGGTGGACGGCACGATGTACGGCTCGCCGGCGCCGGCGCGCAGCGACTCGTAGGGCAGCTTCGGGGAGTCCGTGAGCACGAGCTCCGGAACGCCCTTCATCTTGAAGTCGGCCTTGGTCGCCTTCTTCATCTCGTTCTCGATCCACGAGCCGGACGGGTAGAGCAGGGCCTGCTGATCGTTGGACCACTTGGCCTGCGCGGCGGTGAACTGGGTGCCGGCGCCACCCGGGATGAAGTAGCCATTCTTGACGCAGGTCTCCATGGCCTTGAAGATGCCCTGGATCGCCGGGTGCGACCAGCAGTCCGGCTTCAGGTTCTCCAGCGCGAGGCGGACCTCGTCGCCGCCCTCCTTGATGGCGCCGTCGATGGCGAACCACTCGTAGTAGGTGGCCGCCTCTTTGCCCCAGACGAAGAGGTACTTGCCCTTGGCCTTGGCCTTGGCACCGAGGTCGATGGCCTCGGCCCACGTCTTCGGAGGGGTCCAGCCGTTCTCCTCGAACAGCGAGCTCGAATACCAGACCGCGTAGAGGGTCATCACGTAGTTGATGGCCGCGAACTTGTCGCCGAAGGTGCCCGGGCCCTTGACGCCGCCGAACAGCGTGTCGGCGATCTTGGTGCCCTCGTAGTTGTTCGCCTCGAAGACCGAGTTCAGGTCCTCGAGCTGGTCGAGGATGGTGTTGATGGCGATCAGGTCCGCACCGGAGTTGTCGATCAGGTCTGGCGGGTTGCCGGCCACGAACAGCGGCTGCAGCTCGGTGGCGATCTTGGTGGACGGCTTGACGTCGAATGTGACGCCGTCGTTGTGCTTCTTGGCGACGTCGGCCGCGAAGGTGACGTAGTCGTAGCCGTAGCCGCCGTTGAAGATGACGGCGTTCACCGTGGATCCGGCCTTGAGGCCGAACGGATTCTCGGCGCTACCGCCGCCGGACGATGCGCTGCTTTCGCTCGACGACCCGCTACTCGATGACGATGACGAGCCGCCGCCGGAGGATGAGGAAGAGCTGGACGAGGAGGACGAGCTCGACGTTCCGCCTGCACCGCCGCCGGCACACGCCGCGAGCGCGCCCGTCAGCGGAACCAGCGCTGCCGTCGCAGCGGCGCCGCGCAGCAGAGTCCGCCTGTCCAGGCTCTTGGGTTCACTGCTCATTGCTGACCAACCTTTCGTTGGGATCCGGGGGGCTATCCCTCGGGTTGCTTGTCCCTTGGTGTGGGGGCCCCACGCTTGATGCGATTGCCGTAGGTGGCTTCTAACGCGCTGTTGTGCTCGTCTCCTTCCGGGATGTTCGCCGAGATGTAGACCGGCGGGGTCGAGCCATCGGCGGCGAGCCGGTCTGCCACACCGATGGTGAGCAATTGGGCGATGAACGCCGCCGTGATCGACGACACGGCGCCCACCTTCGCAGCGCCCACTTTTGCAGGGGCGCCGAGTT
The DNA here is from genome assembly GCA_017848755.1 of Nakamurella sp. Classification (GTDB taxonomy): domain Bacteria; phylum Actinomycetota; class Actinomycetes; order Mycobacteriales; family Nakamurellaceae; genus Nakamurella. The sequence goes on from JAFIHI010000084.1 coordinate 3,344, forward strand.
CGAGGGTGGTATCGCCGTACGGCGCGCGGTTGTCGATGACGATGTCCGCGATCTCCGAGAGTCGTTTCCCGGACGGGTGTTTCGGCGTCACTGCCCTGGTGTGCGCGAGGCTGGTGACGGCGATGACGCGGTGCCCGGCGGATTTCGCCGCGAGCGCCAGCCCGACGATCGACCCGTTGACGCCGGAGTTCGAGGCGATCACGAACACGTCGGCGGGGTGGATCGGGTAGAGCCCGAAGAGCTCCTCGACGACCGCGGGGTTGCGCTCGAGGCCCGGGCCGGACAGGTCGCCCGTAGCCAGGCTGCCGTAGAGGGCGAGATCGACGAGCCTGATCGCATTCGCCGGGATCAGGCCGCCGGCGCGCCCGGCGATCTCCATCGCGAACGCCTGCGAATGGCCGGTACCGAATGCCTGGATCACGCCGCCGGCGCGGATGCTGTCCGCCAGCATGTCGATCGCGCCGTCCAGCGCGCCGCGGGATGCGTCGTCGGCAATGGCCGTGATCCGGGACATGACCTCGCCGAGGTACCGGGGAACGAGATCATGCATGGCTGGCGCCTTTCGATGCCGAACGCAGAGGAACATGGTGGTCGCGCGGCCGAGCGTGCGGTAGGGCCATTCGGCCCGCATCGTGTCGATGGTCGGAGACGGCCATGGCGGACGCGGCGAGCATGGTGGCGGCCTTGGCGAAGTTCTGCTGCGCGACGAGCAGGTACAACAGGTCCAGCACGAAGAGTTGGGCGTGCTTGGCGGCGAGATCGTCGGGCTGTAGGTACCCGTCGGGCGCGTACGCGACGAGGTTGGTGTCCGCCAGTGCGGCCAGCGGTGAGTTCGCACTGCCGGTGATCGCGATGGTGAACGCGCCGGTTGACCGCGCGAGCGACAGCGCTTCGATCGTCTCGTCGGTGCGGCCGGTGTTCGAGATGGCCAGCGCGACGCTGCCCGGTCGGAGGATCGCCGCGCTGGCCAACGCCGCATGGATCTCCGGCCACGCGTGAACCGGAATTCCGATGCGGTACAGACGGCCGGCCATCTCCTCGGCCATCACGCCGCTGCCGCCGATCCCGTAGATGTCCAGGTGGCCGCATGTCGCGATGGCCCCGGCAATGGACGTGATCTGTCCGAGGTCGATACCGTCGGCGGTCGCCTGCAGGGACATGGTCTGCGCCATGAGCAGCGTGCGGAGCACCTGAGCGGGTGCGTCCTCGGGCCCGAAGGCGCGGCCGACATCGGCACGCCAGGAGTCGAGCGCACTCCCGCGCCCGACGTCCGCCGCCACCGCGACCCGGAACGGTACGTAGCCGGTGTAGCCGAGCAGCCGGCAGAACCGCGTCACGGTCGCCGGCGAGGTTCCGGCCTGCTTGGCGAGGTCGGTGATGGATAGGTCGATCGGGGCGGTGGGCTGATTCAGCAGGAGCATGGCAATCTTTGTCATGGCGGCGGGCATCTGTGGCATCCGCGAGCGGATGCGTTCGTGCATGCGCGCTGCCGACGGTGCTTGATCCTGCGCTTCGATGGCCAACTGTGAAAATCCATCTCATGATTGGGTCGATTTGTGAAAATGATTATCGCGTACCTGTCCGGTGTCAATGTGTGGGCGGTATCGAAGTGATAACGATGCTGATCGGCGTCGATGCGGGCGGTACCTCGACCCGCGCGGTGGTGCTCGACGGCACCGGCCGATGCCTCGGCGTCGGCACCGCGGGCGGGGGGAACCCGGTCTCCCGGGGGCCGGAGAGTGCGGCCGCGGCCGTCCGCGACGCGATTCTGGGGGCGCTGCCCGGGAGCCTGGGCGGCCCGGCGAACTCGACCGGCCCCGCACACCGCTCGGACGTCATGGCCGGACCGCCGATCCGTGCCGAGGTGGTCCTCGCCATGGCCGGCGCCCGCGCCTTCTTCGACCGGGACCGCGTGGTCGCCCACCTGGCGGAGATCGGGCTGGACGCCTTAATCACCGTAGAGCCGGACCTCCTGGCCACGTTCTGCTCCGGCAGCCCGGACCCCGAGGGGTACGCGCTGGTCGCGGGAACCGGGGCGGCGGCGGTGCGGGTGCAGGACGGCCGGGTGAGCGCCACGGCCGACGGGCTCGGCTGGCTGCTCGGGGACGGTGGCTCCGGATTCTGGATCGGCCACCGGGTGGTTCGCGCCGCGGCGGCGGCCCTGGACGGGCGCGGCCCCGAGACTCGGCTCTCGGCAATGCTTCTGGACGAGGTAGGCCTCGCCGAGCACCTCGAGCGGGATGTCGAGGGCCGGCTCGCGGCGTTGCAGCACCTGGTGGACCGTCTCTATCAGGACCGGCCCGTGGAGCTGTCGCGTTTCGCGGCACTGGCGCTGCGGGCCGCGGATGACGGCGACCCGGTCGCGGTGTCGATCCTCGCAGGGGCGCGGGAGCGACTGGCGCAGACGCTGCGCGCGGTGCACCGGCGGGACGTGTCTGGCCCGATCGTTGTCGGCGGGGGCATCGCGCGTCGACTGCCCGGCCTCGACCGCGTACTGCTGGCGGCCATCGGCGGACCGGCTGTGCCCGATGTCGCTGACGTGCCCGATGTAGCTGACGTGGCCGATGTAGCTGACGTGGCCGATGTGCGCCATGCTCCCGGGCCGGTGGTGGCCGTGCCCGACGGCACCGTCGGGGCTGCCGTGCTGGCCCTCCGGCGCGGCGGCATCGCTGTGGACCGAGCGGTTTTCGACCGCCTGACCGCGTCCGTGGCCGAAGCGCGCAGGCACACAAACTGAGACGCCGCCGCGCCCCGCTCCGGGAATTCGAGTGGGAGTCCTGCAGAGATTTCGTCCCCGTGAACTCTGCACAACTCCCGGTCGGCGAAAAAAGGGCCGGCGCCCCTACTGCCCGCGGCGGCGCAGCGCCAGGCCGGCGACCACGGCGCCGCCCACCGCGCCCGCGCCGAGCACGCTGGGCACGCCGATCTTCACGGCCTTGCGGCCGGTGCGGAAATCGCGGATCCGCCAACCGCGGCGCCGCGCCGTCGCGCGCAGCGCCGAATCCGGGTTGATGGCCACCGCCGTGCCGACGACGGACAGCATCGGCAGGTCGTTGATCGAGTCGGAATAGGCGGTGCAGCGCTTGAGGTTCAGCCCCTCGCGTGCCGCGAGCCCGCGCACCGCCGCCGCCTTCGCCGGCCCGTGCAGCAGGTCGCCGACGAGTCGCCCGGTGTACACGCCGTCGCGCGTCTCGGCGACCGTGCCCAGAGCGCCGGTCAGGCCCAGCCGCCGCGCGATCAGCTGCGCGAGTTCGACCGGCGTCGCCGTGACGAGCCACACCCGCTGCCCGGCATGCAAATGATTTTCAGCCAGGTTCCGCGTGCCCGCATAGATCTTGTCGGCCATCAGCTCGTCGTAGATCTCCTCGCCGAGGGCCACGATCTCGTCCACCCGGCGGCCAGCGACGAACGACAGGGCCACCGCTCGCGCGTCCGACGCATCGTCCATGTCCTCGCTGCCGAGCACCCGGAACTTGACCTGCCGCCAGGCGAACCGGGCGATGTCTCCGGTGGTGAAGTACTTCCGGGCGGCCAGCCCGCGCGCGAAGTGGAAGAGCGACGCGCCCTGCATCATCGTGTTGTCGACGTCGAAGAATGCGGCCGCCGTGAGATCCGTTCCGGGCGGAGGTTCCACCGATTCCGCGTGCGCCGCCTGGAACGCGGCCTCGGCCGACGCGTCGCCGGCGATCTGTGCGCGCGCCTGTTCCGCTGTGTGATGCGGGGTATGCGACAGGGGAGCGGGCGTCGCCCACGGAACGCTGTCCACGGTCACCTCCCCGGTCCGTCGGGCCTTTCCCGGATGAGCCTATGCGCCGCGACCCCGCACATGCGAAAGCCGACGCGCGTGCCGGGTCGGTGCGCGAGCCACGCGAGTCGATCGGCGCGTCCCTGCCGGAATCGCACATCCAGGCCATGATGAAGGTGTGATGAGATTCGCCGACCCCGCCGACCCTGCCGACGGTGCCCACAGTGCCAACTGCGCCGATCTGGTGCGTGCCGCGGCGCAGCGCACCCCGGCCGGCCCCGCGCTCATCGGCGCCTGGGGCACGCGCAGCTGGGCACAACTGGACGCGGCTATCGACGCTGGCGTCCCCGTGTTCCGTGCTGGCGTCCCGGCGCCCGGTGCCGACAGTCCGGACGCGCGCCCGGCGGATCGGGTGGTCCTCGCCCTGCCGACCGGCCCCGAGCTCGCGGCGGCGCTGTTCGCCGTGTTCCGCGCGGGCCTGGTGGCCGTCCCCGTCGACCCGAGGCGGACGGATATCGCATGGGTCGTGCGTCGGGTGGGCGCCACCCATGTCGTCACCGACGCGGTCCCGGATGCATCGGCCCAGATCACGGCCCAGATCACCACGGGCGCGCAGGTCGCCGCGTGGTGGGGAAGCGACACGCCGGCTCGGGCGCGCACACGGGCTGCCTATGACGATGTTCGCGGCGGCGCACAGTCCGGCGGGGAGGATCTGGCCCTGCTCGCGCGCGCTGCCCGGCAGGGTCCGCCCGTCATGCTCCCGCACCGTGCGCTGATCGCTGCGGCGCGGGCGATCTCCGGTGCCGAGCCGGTCGCCATGGGGCCTGCCGATCGGGTGCTGCAGGTGCTTCCGCTGTTCCACGTGGTCGGACTCGTCACCGCTTTCCTGCCGGCGGCGCTCGCCGGCGCGGCGGTGGTGGTACCGGACCCGAACGGCTCCACGACTCCGGCCGAGGCGGCGCTCGCCGCCGTGCGCACGCACCGCGTCTCGGTGTTACCGGCCGAGCCGACGCTCTACCGGCAACTGGACCGCATCGACGGCTTCGAGCGGGCGCTGGCGACCGTGCGGCTGATGACCTCGGGATCGTCGCCGCTCGACCCGGTGGACTTCGCGACCATCAGGACGGCCACCGGACAGGCGGTCCGCGAGGGCTACGGAATCTCTGAGGCCGCGTCCGCAGTGACTTCGACGCTGATGTCGCCGTCCGCGAAGGCGGGCTCCGTCGGCCGGGCCTATCCGGGCGTCGAGGTGCGCATCCTCGGCGACAGTCCTTCGGTAGCAACGGATTCCGCGCCGAGTGCCAGTGCGGCCGCCGCCACGATCGCCGAGACGAGCACCGAAGCCGGTACCGAGTCCGGTGACGATGCCGGTGCCGGAACGGCTGCCGCCGCGCCCACGGGCGGGGATGAGACTGGGCTGGGCGCCGTCATACCCGCCGTCGAATCTGCAGTCCCGGCCACCGGCGAGACGCGAGAGGGACGCAGCGGCGCGGTCTTCGACGAGCTCACCGACCTTGCCGAACTGTCCGCGCCCGGCGGGGATGTCGGGCCGATCGCGATCCGCGGCGACACCCTGTTCACCGGGTACTGGCCCGACGGCCGGTCCGGTCCCGATGCGGACGGCTGGTTCGTGACCGGCGACATCGGCTACTTCGACGACGCGGGCGAACTGCATCTGGTCGACCGCGCGGAGGAGGCCGTCACCGTCGCCGGATTCACCGTCTACCCGCGTGAGGTGGAAGACGCCTTGGTCCGGCATCCGCTGGTGGCCGACGCGGCCGTGGTCGGCATGCCCGGTCGTGGGGGCGAGACTGTGGTGGCGGCGCTCGTCGCCAAGGCCGGAACGCGGCCGACCTCGAGCGACGTCGGCGAGTTCGTGGCCTCCTTGTTGCCGCCGTTCAAGAGGCCGACCGACTACCGGCTGGTCGACGTGCTCCCGCGGACCGAGGTCGGCCGGCTCGACCGCGCCACGGTGCGCCGGGACTTCGCGGCGAGCCGCGGCATCGACCTGCTGCCCCCGGTGCGGTTGCGTCCGGCCGACGACCCGGATCGTGCGGTGGGGCCAGGCGTCGGGCCGGTGGCCGACCGTGACCAGGGGCCGGAGCGTGCGGCGGGGCTGAATCGCTTGGGGCGGCGGCTCCCCGCTGCGGACAGCGGCCGAGGGCGCAGCGCCCGCGACACCGACGAGGACCTGTTCTAGACGGTTTCCAGACGGTGGAGGAGATTCGGACGCGAGGCAGCGCGCACACATAGAGGGCGCACATATAAAGGGCACACACGGAGAGGGCGTACACGGAATACCCGCATACGAAAAGAGGATGAGTGCGATGGATCTGGCGGTCAAACGTGTCTACGACGAGCCCGCCGAAACGGACGGCTACCGGGTGCTGGTCGACCGGCTGTGGCCGCGAGGCCTGTCGAAAGACCGTGCGGCACTGGATGAATGGGTGAAGGAACTCGGCCCGTCGACGGAACTGCGGAAGTGGTTCGGGCACGACGTGGCGAAGTGGCAGGCCTTCCGGGAGAAGTACCGTGCGGAGCTGGCCGGTGCCGCCGAGCTGTGGCGGCCGATCGTGGCGAAGGCACGGTCGGAGAAGGTCACCCTCCTATTCGGGGCATCCGACAGCGACCACAATCAGGCGGTCGTGCTCAAGGAGTTCCTGCTCGAACAGCGCTGAGGACGCGAATCTCGTCATACTCGAACCTCGTCATAGCCGGACATCCGATAGTTGGACGACCGAAGATGACGCACAATGACATTTCGGCGCGGTTCCCGGCGGCCCTGATGCCCGGTAGTGGATACCAGGTAAGGGACACCAGGCGGGGACCGGCTCGGAGATGACGACCGATATCCCGCGAAGGAGACGGCTGTGCGGCTGACCCCGATCGACCGCGAACTGCCCACCGACGAGGCACAGGACCTGATCGACCTGACGCGACAGTTCACCGACCGCGAGTTGCTGCCGCGGGCGTCGGCGGCGGAGGCGGCGGGCGAGTTCCCGCGCGCGCTGATGGCGACGCTCGGCGAGATGGGGCTGCTGTCGCTGCCGTACCCCGAGGAATACGGCGGGGGCGGACAGCCGACGGCGGTCTATCTCCAGGTGCTCGAGGAGCTCGCGCGCGGCTGGTTGACAGTGGCGATGGGTGTGTCGGTGCACGTGCTCGCGTGCCATGGGGTGGCCGAGTTCGGCTCCGCGGCGCAACGCGAGAAGTACCTGCCGGACATGCTGTCCGGCCGCACCCTCGGCGCCTACTGCCTGTCCGAGCCGCATGCGGGGTCGGACCCGGCGGCGATGCGCACCCGGGCCGAGCGGCTGCCCGGTGCGCGCGGCTACGTGGTGACCGGCGAGAAGGCGTGGATCACGCACGGCCCGATCGCGGACTTCTACCTGCTGCTGGCCCGGACCTCGGACGAGGGCGCGCACGGCATCAGCGCGTTCCACGTGCCGGCGGGCGAGGCGGGCCTGTCCGCGCTACCGGTCGAACACAAGATGGGCGTGCGTGGATCGCCGACCTCCGGCGTGCGGTTCGACGGGGTGCGGGTGTCTGCCGAGCAGCTGATCGGCCGCGAGGGCCAGGGTTTCGCCATCGCGATGTCGGCGCTCAACACCGGCCGGCTCGGGATCGCCGCCTGCGCAGTGGGTCTCGCGCAGACGGCGCTGGACGAGGCCGTCGCCTACGCCCGGCAGCGGCATGCCTTCGGGCGGCCGATCGACGCGTTCCAAGGCGTCTCGTTCCTCCTAGCCGACGCCGCTGCCCGGATCACCGCGGCCCGCCAGCTCTACCTCTATGCCGCCCGCCGCAAGGACGCCGGGCTGCCGTTCGCCACCGAAGCCGCAATGGCCAAGCTGACGGCGACGGACACGGCGATGGCGGTGACGACGGACGTGGTGCAGGTGTTCGGAGGCGCGGGATACGTGGAGGATCATCCCGTGGAGCGATACATGCGGGAGGCGAAGGTGCTGCAGATCGTGGAGGGCACGAACCAGATCCAGCGACTGGTGGTCGCGCGGGCGCTACGCGGGGCGGAGGCTCGCAAATGAGCCCGGAAATGAGCGCGGAAGTGGGTTCGGAGATGGGCGCGGACGTGAGCCCAGACATGGGTCCAGACTTGGGTTCAGCCGCGACGCCCTCGTCGACACCCGAGCCGGCCCTCGGCTGGACCGGCGACCGGCCGCGTGTGATGCTGCTCACCCGCCCGGCCTGCCACCTGTGCGAGCCCGTCCGCGCGGTGGTCGTGGAGGTCTGCCGCGAAACCGGGGACTTCTGGGTCGAGGCCGACGTCGATGACGACGCGGAACTGCGCGCCGAGTACGGGGAACAGATCCCGGTCGTCCTGGTCGACGGCCGATTCCTCGCCTCGTTCACCGTCGATGCCGACGAGCTGCGGCGCGCATTGAAGCACGGATTGTAACTCAACCACCAGTGACTTTGTGCCCGGGTTCACAAGTGACTACAGTCATGCGTGGCGGCGGGGCGGATCACGCCGGTCGCCGCGGCCTCGTCGGGCCAATCTCCTGTAGTCGGTCGGTAGGTGAGCACGATAGTCGCGGACGGTGCTACTGCGGGCGGACCCGCGCGCTTGCCCCCCATAGGTGCGGCGCCGGGGCCCGGCTTACGGCTGCGCACGATCCCGGAGGCGACGGTCGCCCGGCTCACCGCGTACTTGCGGGTACTGGACCGCTGCGCGATGGTGGGCGCGGAGCTGCGCGGTGACGGCACGATCTCGTCCGATGAGCTGGCAGGTTTGGTCGGCGTCAACCCCGCGAAACTACGGAAAGACCTGTCGTATCTCGGGTCTCACGGAACCCGCGGTGTCGGCTATGACGCCGCCGCGTTGCGCTCGACGCTGCAACAGGCGCTCGGCGCACACGAGACCTATCCGGTGGCGGTGGTCGGCGTCGGCCATCTCGGCAGCGCTTTGGCTGCCTACCCGGGCTTTCCCGCCCGTGGCTTCCCCGTCCGCGCCTTGTTCGACACGGATCCGCTGAAGATCGGCCGCCCGGTCGCCGGGATTACCGTGTCCGATATCCGCGAGGCGGCCCTGGTGTGCCGTCGTGAGGATGTCGTCATCGGCGTCATCGCGACGCCGGAGCCGGCCGCGCAGCGGGTTGCGGACGTGCTGGTCGCCGCCGGCGTCCGATCCATCCTGGGCTTCGCGCCGGGGCAGCTCACGGTCCCCGCCGATGTCGAGGTGCGGCGGGTCGACCTGGCACTGGAGCTGCAACTGCTGGCATTCCACGAGATACGCCGTGGCGACGTCGCGGCCCCGCGGCAGGCGGTGCCATGACCCGGACATCGTCACGGCCACAGTCACAGCCTCAGCCATCGCCCCAGTCACGGCCGCAGGCAGCGAAACCCACGACACCGAAAACCGAGGAGCTGGTGATGGACAGTGCCGTTGGTGCGGCTGACATCGGGCGGATCTCCTTCGTCGGAGCAGGCCCCGGCGATCCTGGTCTGCTGACCGTCCGGGCGGCGGCGGCGCTCCGCGGGGCTGCCATGCTGGTGACCGATCCAGACGTGTCCGAGGCGATCACGGCGCTCGCGCCGGCCGCCGAGATTACGCACGCCGTGGGCAATCCCGACCAGGTCGCGGCGGAACTGCTCCGGGCGGCGCGTGCCGGGCGGTCGGTGGTGCGACTGGTCGCGGGCGGAGTGTTCACGGCCGATCCGGTGGTCGCCGAGATCGCGGCCGTCGCCGGCTCGTCCGTGCCGTTCGATGTGGTGCCCGGGCTTCCTGCGGCCGTCGCCGCCGCCGCGTATGCCGGCATCCCCGTCGGGTCCGTGCACACGGTGGCCGACGTGCGGGCAGCATCCGACTGGACGAGGTTGGCCGCCGCGCCGGGAACACTGCTGCTGCAGGCCACCGCCGGGCACCTGTCCGACACGGCCACCGCGCTGGCGGAGGCCGGGATCGATCCGGCGACGCCAGCCAGCGTGACCGCCGGGGCGACGCTCGCGACCCAGCGCACCGCGCAGGGCACGGTCGCCACTCTCGATGCCATCGGCGGCGAATTCACCGGACCGTTGGTGATCATCGTCGGTGCCGGCGTGGCGCAGCGGGAGTCGTTGTCCTGGTGGGAGTCTCGCGCGCTCTACAGTTGGCGCGTGCTCGTCCCGCAGACGCGGGACCACGATTCGGGCATGATCGATCGCATCGTCGCGCACGGCGGCATCCCGACGCTCGTGCCGACCGTCGCGGTGGAGCCGCCGCGCAGTCCCGCGCAGATGGAGCGGTCGGTCAAGGGCCTGGTCGACGGGCGCTACCAGTGGATCGTGTTCAGCTCCACGAACTCGGTGCGGGCCATCTGGGAGAAGTTCACCGAGTTCGGGTTGGATTCGCGGGCGCTGTCCGGCGTTCGGGTGGCTTGCGTCGATGCGGCCACCGCGCAGGCCGTGCAGGACCTCGGCATCACGCCGGATCTGCTGTCCGAGCGTCCCGACTACTCGGTCGGCCTGCTCGACGTGTTCCCGGACTTCGATGACGTCTTCGATCCCGTCGACCGGGTGCTGCTGCCGCGCGCGGACATCGCCACCGAGACGTTGGCCGAGGGGCTGCGGGAACGCGGCTGGGAGGTCGACGATGTGACGGCGTACCGGACGGTGCGGGCCGCCCCGCCGTCTGCCGACATCCGCGAGGCCATCAAATCGGGCGGCTTCGAGGCGGTGTGTTTTACGTCGGCGTCGACGGTGCGGAACCTCGTCGGCATCGCCGGGAAACCGCATGCGCGGACCATCGTCGCGTGCCTGGGGCCGAAGACCGCGGAGACGGCACGGGAGTTCGGACTGCGGGTCGACGTGCTTCCGGAGGCACCCGACGTGGCGCTGCTGGTGCAGTCGCTCGCGTCGCATGCGGCGCGATTGCGCGCGGAGGGTGCCCTGCCCCCGCCGCGCAAGGCGCCGCGCCGCAAGTAAGCCGCAAGTAATCCGGGTCCGCGCACGCCGTGGCGCCCAAAGCTGCTCGGACACCTGGGTGGTGGAGCACCTATCGCTACGCTAGGCACCATGACCACACCACCGCCCCCGGCCGCGCCCGACCCCTGGTCTGATCAGCCCGGGCAATCCGGTCAGCCCGGCGATGCGCAGCAGCCCCATGGCAGTCCCGGGTACCCCCAACCGCCCTACGGCGGCCCGGCCGACCCGCAGCCCGGATACTCGCAGCCGGGCTACTACCCGCAGCCCGGGTATCCCCAACCGGCGTACACCCCGCCGGCCTACAGCCCGCCCACCTATCCGCAAGCGGGATCGGGCGGCTATGGCACGCCCGCATATCCGGGCGTTCCGGCGTATCCGGCCTACGGCGGGCAGCAGCCCGGGTACTCCCCGGCCGCGCCCGAGCCGACCTCGCCGCCGGCCCGCCCCGGGGCGGTCTCCACCGCGTTCTGGTTGTGGATGCTCATCCTGGTCGCCGGCATCGTCTCGACGGTGATCCTGTTCTCCAGCAACTACTTCGCCGAGATCGAGGCGGCGCTGCGAGATCAGATCGCGGCCGACAGCGGCACCACCCACGTCGCCGTGGCGATCGGTGAGAACGTCGTCCGAGCAGCCGTGATCGGGTCGGCTGCCGTGTCCCTCTTCATCTACCTCTTCTTCGGACTGAAGATGTTCACCGGCCGGAACTGGGCGCGCATCGTGCTCACCGTGCTGGGCGGGATCTCCGTGCTCTCGGGGCTCGCCGGCGCGGCGGCCTTCACCGGCGCGAACGCGCTGGGCAACAGCGGCGTCTCGGTGCTCCAGCCCGGTTCTGTGGTGGCCGCGACGTGGATCCAGGTAGTTCTCGCCGCGATCGGGATCATCCTCATGTACCTCCCCGCCTCGAACCGCTACTTCCGGGATTCCAGGATCTACCGTGTTCAGCGCCGTCAACTGCGAGTATGACGATGTTCGCCGCGCATGCGCGGTCGGGCACGCGGCGGGGAACCGGTAGGTTCTAGGGGTGATGAGTTACCGCAACGAGCAGCCCGGGCAGCGCCGCGGATTTCTGGCCGCGCTGTCGGCGGCGCTGTCGCCGCAGCCCATCCCCGAGAACGACACGGGTCCGCTCACGGCGCCCAAGGGCGTGCTCGCGGCCACCGTGCTCTCGATCGTCGCAGGCGTCGTCTACATATTCTCCGGCGGCCTGGGCGTGTCGACGCTCAGTTCGATGCTGGCGCAGTCCCAGCACCAGTACCAGACGTGGATCACCGACTGCACGTCCAAGTTCGGCGGGATCGGCACCTCGGCGATCACCGAGTCGAGCCCCACCGGCTCCGCGGCCACCTGCCAGGGCCTGCGCGAGATGACGACCGCGGACTGGAACTCCTTCCGCACCGCAAGTCTCATCGTCTCGATGGTGTTCCTGCTCATGGGTATCGCCCTGGTGCTCGCCGGATGGTTCCTGCGGTTCGGCCGCCGGTGGGCGCGCCGGGTTCTGGTCGGGGTCGCCATCATCACCGTGCTCGCCGCGATGATGCTCGGCATGACGAGCCCGATCATCCTCGGTGCGACGCTGCTCATGATCATCGGTGTGCTGCTCTGCTACCTCTCGTCCGGCGCGACGTACTTCCTGCGGGTCGCAGCCAGACGCCATTCGTGAGCGTCGACGGTGAGACGGCGATGACGCGCGTTCCCGACGGGTCGGCGTCCTCACGCGACCCGGCCGCCTCTGTGAATGCTGTGACCTCTGTGAATGCTGTGACCTCTGCGAATGCTGCGGCCGCGAGGGTGGCGCACCGCGGGCTGCGCTCCGGGCTGGCGCTGCGGGCATCGATCGCCGCCGCCGGCGGGGCCGTGCTGATCGCCGCCGGGATCCTGCTGGCGCGCGCCGGCATCGTCGCGCACACCTTCCCGCCGTTCGTGGCGGGCCAGACGCACACGACGATCACGTTCTACTCCGGCCCGCTGCTGACGGCGGCGATCGGGATCGGCGCGGTCGCCGGTCTGCTGCTGGTGGCCGCGGTCACCGATCTGTGGCGGCGCCGGCTGATCGGACCCGACCTGGAGCGCTGCCATCCGGGGCTGGGACAATGACCCGGTGGTCGATCCGGTGAGCACGCAGCAGTCGCCCGGCCCGGCCGTCGATCGCGGCCCCGTTGTCGTCGTTCATCTGGTGCGCCACGGTCTGGTGCACAATCCGGACGGAATCCTGTACGGCCGGCTTCCCGGCTATCACCTGTCCGAGATCGGCCGGGCCATGGCGGAACGGGTCGCGAAACACCTGGCCGATGCCGACATTGCTTACCTCGCGTCGTCCCCGTTGGAGCGCGCCGCGGAGACGGCCGCCCCCATCGCCGAGGCCACCGGCCGTCCGGTGATCGATGACCCCCGGCTGATCGAGCCGTCGAACCTCTTCGAGGGCACGGCGTTCGCGGTCGGCGACGGTGTGCTGAAGCGTCCGGCCAACTGGCCCAAGGTGCGCGATCCCTTCACCCCGTCCTGGGGCGAGGCGTACCTGTCGATCGCACGCCGGATGCTCGGCGCCACCTATGCGGCCGTCCATGCGGCGACCGAGATCACCGACTCCGGCCCGGTCGGACACGAGGCGGTGCTGGTATCGCACCAGCTGCCCATCTGGACGGTGCGGCGGTATCTCGAGGGTCGTCGGCTGTGGCACAACCCCGCGAAGCGGCAGTGCAGCCTGGCGTCGATCACCTCGCTCACCTTCGTCGGCGGCGTGCTGAGCGCGGTCGCCTACGCGGAGCCGGCCGCGGATCTCGTGCCCCGGCGCGCGGCGGGATCGACGGGCGCATAGCCGTGCGGTTACCAAGGTTCAGGTTCCTGGCGCGCCCCCTGGCGGGGGCGCTGATCGCCCTTGCGGCGCTGGCGGGCTGCGCGACGGGTAGCGACCAGGCCGTACACGGAGGTTCGTTCACGTTCGTCTCCCCGGGCGGCCAGACCGAAATCTCCTACCCGCCGGACAAGCGCGGCACGATCGGCACCCTGCAAGGCCCCGACCTGATGACGGGTGCCACGATCTCCGCCCAGCAGTTCAAGGGCAAGGTGCTCGTCATCAACTTCTGGGGCTCGTGGTGCCCGCCCTGCCGCGAGGAACAGGACAGCCTGTCGCTGCTGTCGCAACAACTTGCGCCGGACGGTGTGCAGTTCCTCGGCATCGACCTGAAGGAGCCCAGTCAGACCGCAGGCCAGGACTTCCACCGCGCGAAGGCCGTGCCCTACCCCTCGATCTACGACCAAACCATGCGCACTATCCTGTCGCTGCAGGGCTACCCGGCGACGGCGATCCCGTCGACCATCGTGCTGGACCGCGAGCAGCGGGTGGCGCAGATCTGGCTCGTATCGGCGTCCGTGCCGATGGGGCAGATGAAGGACCGTATTGCGGCGATCGCGGCGGAGCCCGCGTCATGAGGGCTGTCGCGGCGGAGCCCGCGCCATGAGAGCTGTCGCGGCCGAGGCGCCGGCGCCGAAGTGAACGGCATTACCGACACGGTCATCTCGGGCCCGTTCCTGTTGGCGGGCCTGCTGGCGATGGCCGCCGGGGTCGTCTCGTTCGCGTCGCCGTGCGTGGTGCCGCTGGTGCCGGGGTATCTGTCGTACCTGGCCGGCCTGGTCGGGGCCGAGGCCGATGCCCTGCCGAAGGCTGTGCCCGACGCTGTGCCGGATGCCAGGCCCGTGGTCGTGGCGGGTTCGCGGACCGTCCGGTGGCGCGCAGTCGGGGCGACGGGCCTGTTCGTGGCCGGCTTCTCGCTGGTGTTCCTAGCCGAGAGCGCGCTGGTGCTCGGGGTCTATACGAGCCTGATCGCGAACCAGGCGTTGCTGCTGCGCATCTCGGGGGCGGTCGCCGTCGTGATGGGTGTGGTGCTGATGCTGCCCGCGCTGCAGCGCGAATGGCGCCCCGGCATGCGCTCGGCACAGGCCTCGGCACAGCGCTCAGCACAGCGGAAGCCCGGGTCGGCCGGCTCCTCCGGCCGGCTCTGGGGAGCGCCGCTCCTAGGCGCCGCGTTCGGCACCGGCTGGCTCGCGTGCACCAGCCCCACCCTGGCCGGCATCATCGCGCTCGCGACGGCGACCGAGTGGAACGGTAACGCCGCGCGCGGACTCGTGCTGGTGCTGCTGTACTGCCTAGGCCTGGGGATCCCGTTCCTGCTCCTCGCGGTAGGGTTCGGCTGGGCCGGCACGGCGCTTCGGCTGCTGCGCCGGCACGCCCGCGGGATCCAACTCGGCGGCGCGATCGTGCTCGTCGCCATCGGCGTGGCCATGCTGACGGGCCTGTGGGGGTATGTCCTCGCGCCGCTGCAAGGGACGGTGCTCTGGTTGTGACGGTGACTCGGCGATGACGGTGACATGGCAATGGCGGTGACATGGTGATGACTGCGACACGGCAATGACGGTGGCCGCGAAGCACGTCATACGGTACGTGGTCTGGCTCGGCAGGGCATTGTGGCGGCAGCTGACCTCGATGCGCACCGCGCTCATCCTGCTGTTCCTACTGGCGATCGCATCGTTGCCCAGCGCGCTGCTGCCGCAGTGGTACCTGAACCAGACGAAGACCGCCACCTACATCAAGGACCACCCGTGGCTCGGCCCGATCCTGGACCGGCTCGGCTTCTTCGACGTGATCGCCTCCCCGTGGTATTCGGCGATCTACCTGCTGCTCGCGATCTCGCTCGTCGGCTGCGTCACGCCGCGCACTATCGAACTGGTCAAGCAGTGGCGGGCCAAGCCGGGCCGGGCACCGCGGAACCTCTCGCGGCTGCCGCACCATGCCGTGGTCACCGCCTCGGACGACCCGGCCGAGTGTGCCGAGCGCATCCGGATCGCCCTGCGGCACAAGGGGTTCGGCGGCTGGCGCGCGGTGGTGCGGACCGAGGACAACGGCGCAGTAACGGTCTCGGCGGAACGCGGCTATCTGCGCGAGGTGGGCAATCTCGTCTTCCACTTAAGTGTGCTCGGCCTGCTGCTGACCATGGCGATCGGCTCGCTGTTCGGGTACACCGGCTCGATTCTGGTGACCGAGGGCGACGGGTTCTGCTCGTCGGCGCCGGTGGCCTACGACAACTTCGCCCCCGGTCGGATGGTCGACGGCACGGACATGGCGCCGTTTTGCATCCAGGTGCAGAAATTCGAAGCCGCCTATGACGCGAACGGCATGGCAAAGTTCTACCGCGTGCAGCTCGGCGTGCAGTCCGGCGCGGCGGTCCACAGCGACCGCTACACCGAGCACATGCTCAACATCAACGACCCGCTGCGCATCGCCGGGCAGCGCCTCTACCTGCTCGGCCACGGCTACGTGCCGCAGTTCACGGTGCGTTTCCCGAACGGTGACGTGCGCACCTACTCGGCGCCGTTCGACCCGCAGGACGCCATGTTCACGTCCGAGGGCGTGGTCAAGATCACCGATCCGCCGGGGTACAGCGGCGACGCCGCGCGGAAGAACCAGCTCGCCATCGTCGGCATCTTCGCGCCGAGTGGGCTCGTCACGGACGGCATCCTGACCTCCGCGTATCCCGAAATGCTGGCGCCGGCCGTCGCCATCCAGGTCTATCGCGGGGACCTCGGGCTCGATGCGGGTCAGCCGCAGTCCATCTTCGCGATCGACACCCGCCAGGTGGACAAGGGGCTTCTGGTCTCGCAGGGCCGGAAGAACCTGAACCTCGGTGAATCGATGACGCTTCCGGACGGCACGGTGATCACGTTCACCGGCGCGAAGAACTACGTGTCGCTGCAGACCTCGTACGACCCGGTGCAGGGCTTCGCGCTGCTGTTCGGCATCCTGCTGGTCGGCGGGATCCTGACGTCGCTCACCATCAAACGCCGCCGGGTGTGGTACCGGATCACGCCCGCCGCGGAGGGCGGGCCTAGGCTATCGACAGGCTCGCGGGTGGACATCGGCGGGTTGGCGCGCACGGACGAGGCCGGTTACGGCGCGGAGTTCGGCTCGTTGGTGGCGTTGGCCGGCGCGCCTGCGATGACGCCGGAGTCGGCAGGCGAGCCGGCACCGTTGACCGAGGAAGTGCCTCGCAGTGAGAAGGAACGAGTGACGTGATCGACCCGACGTTTTCGCACCTATCGGATCTCGCCTTCGAGGGCGCCATGGCCGGGTATCTGGTCGCGCTCGTGTGCCACGCCTTGCAGATGGCAAGCCACCACGTGCGCAGGCAGTCGCCCGCGGCCGCTGCCACGCCGGCGCTCGTCGCCGCCGGCGGCGCGTCCATGACGGCGGATACCTTGTCCGACAGGAGTTCTGCGGCCGACGGCGCCCCCGCGGGTGAGGCCGAACCGCTGGGGCGTGGCACGGAACATCGTCATACTCGGTTCGCCGAGCAGATCGGACGGGCGGCCGTCATCGTGACGGTCATCGGCTTTGCGTGCCATGTGCTCGCGCTGGTCCTGCGTGGATTCGCCGCGCACCGGCCGCCGTGGGGCAACATGTACGAGTTCACGCTGATGATCACCGGCGCGGCCGTCGCGACCTGGCTGGTGGTGCTGTGGCGGAACAAGTTCGCGCGCCCGATGGGCATTTACGTGATGACGCCGATCACGGTGCTGGTTTTCCTGGCCGGGACCGTGCTCTACACCCGTTCCGCCCCGGTGGTCCCGATCCTCAACACGTACTGGCTGAACGTGCACGTCGTGGCCATCTCACTCTCCTCCGGGGTGCTGATGCTCTCCGGGCTGGCCTCGGCGGCCTACCTGGGGCGGCTGCGCTACGACGCGCGTGTCGCCGCTGGCGTCGTCGACCCGGAGCGTTCGGCGACCCGCCTTCCGGCCGCCGACAAGCTGGACCGGATCGCCTATCGGGCGGCGATTGCCGGGTTCCCGTTCTACACATTCGCGATCATCGCGGGCGCGCTGTGGGCGGAGGTCGCCTGGGGCTCGTATTGGAGCTGGGACCCGAAGGAAGTGGTCGCGCTGGCGAGTTGGGTGGTCTACGCCGGCTACCTGCACGCCCGTGCGACGGCCGGGTGGCGCGGCAAGCCCGCGGCCTGGATCTCGATCGTCGGGCTCGCGACGATCATCTTCAACCTGTTCTTCGTCAACATGGTGATCTCCGGCATGCACTCCTACGCCGGGCTCAACTGACACCTCAGCCGAAACCGGTCTCGACCGACCTCGTACATACGAGAACGGCGTCATACCAGCGGGTATGACGCCGTTCTCGTATGTACGTCGATGGCGATCAGTTGTTCTTGCCCTCGCCGCGCAGCCGTCGATCGATCTCGGACAGGAACTCCGGATCGTCGTCCGGCGCGACGAACTTCGTCGGCGCCCGCCGCGTAGGTCGCTGCAGCCGCACGGGGCGCTCGGCCATCTCGGTGCGGTCCTCCTGCGACCGCCCAGCAGCGCCGACGCCTCGCCATGCGAGCGCGATGACCATGACCGTCACGGCAAAGGCAACGATGAGGTACACCGCGACCACCTCCCTTGTCACCCTCAGCCTACGCGAGGACCGGGGCTATGCGTCCGTGCCTCCCGATGTCGGGCCGACGGCATGGGTGGCCTCCATGGTGAGGTTGGCCAGCAGCCGCTTGACCTCGGACTCGCGGAACCGCCGATGACCGCCGGGGGTGCGAATCGACCCGATACGACCGGCCGACGCCCACCGCGTCACCGTTTTCGGGTCAACACGGAACATCTGGGCGACTTCGCCCGGGGTCAGCAGCCGCTCTGCGATCGGGGGGTTTTCGTCGTTCACGTGGCACCTCCTTGACGATCGAGCCACTCGCCCATTGTGCCCGTTTCCTACCCGACCATTCGAATCCTATGGTTTCGGTAACGAATCGGTAACGATCGGCGGTGCCGTATCGTCCAAGGAGATCGGCGCGGCGGCGGGGTCGGTCGGGCCGGTTGGTCGGGCAGGTTGGTCGGTCGGGCCGGTTGGTCGGTCGGGCCGGTCGGGCGGGTCGGTCGGGCGGGCAGCGAGGAGTCGGGATGGATGCGGTCGATCGCGGTGTGGTCGATGCCCTGCGGGTCGAGGGGCGGTTGAGCTACGCCGAGCTGGCACGGAAGGTGAACCTGTCGTCCTCCACGGTCCACGAGCGGGTGGCGAAGCTCGAATCCTCCGGCGTGATCAGCGGGTACCGGGCCGTCGTCGACCCGCGCCAGATCGGCCTGGGCGTCACGGCGCTGATCGGGGTGCAGCCGGGCGAGTACGGCCGTGACGACGACATCGCTCTCGCGCTCGAGGCCATGCCCGAGGTCGAGAGTTGTTACAGCGTCGCCGGTGAGGAGGCGTTCATCGTGCTGGTGCGGGTGGCGAGCGTGGACGATCTGCACCGGTACCTGGGGCGATTGCGCGCCATCGACGGGGTGTCCCGGACGCGCACCGCGGTGGTGCTGGCCACTCGGTTCGAGGGGCGGCCCGTGGCGGCCGGCGACGGGGCGGGGAGAGGTGCGGGCGCGGCTACCCTTGGGTCTCGTGGGTGACGATGTTCGCGGCGTAACGCCCGCTGAGACGCCGGTGACTCTGGGGGCGGCCGAGGCGGAGCGTGAGATGCCCGCGACTCCGACGTCGGGGCGCCGGGTGCCGTCGCTCGGCCGGGCGGTTGCCGTCTACACGCTGATCCGGGTCGGGCTGATCGTGGTGTTGACCGCGCTGCTGGAGCTGGCCGGGAAGCCGTTCGGGATGCCGCTGATCGTGGCACTGGCCTTCGCCATCGTGCTGCAACTGCCGCTCGCGGTGCTGCTGTTCCGCCGGCAGCGCACCGACCTGACGGCCGCGCTGGCGCGCGCCAAGTCGCGGCGCACCGCGGAGCGGGACCGACTGCGGAGTGAGCTCACCGGGGAAGAGCCGCAGGACTGAGCTTCGATTCGCCGAGCGGTGCGAAATGCACGGGTCTCGGCCCGATTTGTCGGTAATTTCGCACCGCTCGGCGGGGAAGGGAGCGGCGGGGCGGGGCTAAAGCAGGAGCCCGATCAGCAGCAGGACCGCGTAGCAGAACTCCGTCATGCCCGTCGCGCCCAATACCGGGATCAGGGCTGGGCCGCGGGCACCGCGAAGCACCTGACGGACCGGCCGGATCGCCGGCAGCGCCGCCGCCAGCGCGATGAGGCACCAGGGATGCCGCAGCCCCACCACGACGACCGCGAGCAACGCGGCGACCAGCATGGCGGCGTACACCCGGCGGGTCAGTCCGTCGCCGAGGATGACGGCCAGGGTGCGCTTGCCGGTGGCGCCGTCGGTCGCCACATCGCGCAGATTGTTGGCCACCAGGATGGCGCAGGCGAGCAGGCCCGTACCCACCGCGAGTACGATCGAGGTGATCGAAACCCGTTCGGCTATCACATATGTCGTGCCCAGCACGGCGACCAGGCCGAAGAACACGAAGACGAAGAGTTCCCCGAACCCGGCGTATCCGTACGGCCGCCTCCCGCCGGTGTAAAACCATGCGGCGGCGATCGACGCCGCGCCGACGAGGATCAGCCACCAGGCACTGGTGATCGCGAGCGCGAGCCCGGCGGCGGCCGCGATCGCGAAGCAGGTGATGGCGCCGGCCTTGACCGCTTGCGGCGCCGCCGCGCCGGAACCCACCAGCCGGAACGGGCCGACGCGGTGCGCGCCGTCCGTGCCGCGGATGCCGTCGGAGTAGTCGTTCGCGTAGTTCACGCCGACCTGCAGAGCCAGCGCGACGATGAGGGCGAGCGCGGCCTTGACCCACGACTCGGCGGTCCACGACGAATGGTGAACGCCGAGGATTGCAGCGCCGGCGCCGCAACCGACCAGTACCGGCGCGATCGCCGCGGGCAGGGTGCGCGGGCGGGCGGCGGAGACCCACTGCGCTGCGGTTGCCACGGGAGACGAGCCTATCGGGGAACGAGGGCGCGCACCGCGGCCCGGTCGGGTTTGCCGGACGGCAGGTGGGGGATGGCGTCGACCGTCACGAGCCGCCGTGGGCGATGGTGCGCGGGCAGATCGGTGAGCGCGGCGCGCAATGACGCGACATCCCAGGTATGCCAGTCGGTCTCGTGTGTGCGGCCGGCCGCGACAGTCGCGTCGACTGCACCCGGTGCGCCCAACGCTGCGCGCCTATCCGGGACGATGACGGCGGTCACCACCTGGCCCCAAGTCTTGTCCGGCACACCCACGACGACCGCATCCTCGATACCGGTCAACCGCTTGATCGCCGCCTCGACGGGCCCCGGCGCGACGTTGATCCCCCCGGTGACGATGACGTCGTCGATCCGCCCGAGGACGGCGAGCGTTCCGTCGGCGGAGATCTCGCCCATGTCGGCGGTGACGTAGCTCCCGGGCCGGGCGAATGCCGGATCCCCGGGCCGGTTGCGGTAACCGCGGGCGACCATCGGGCCGGTCAGCACGATCGCCCCGGTGCCGTCGACCGCCGTCGGGCTGTTGAGCGTCTTGTCGTTGAGTGTCTTGTCGTTGAATGTCGTGCGGTTGAATGTCGTGCGGTTGAATGTCACCGTGACGCCATCCAGCGGAACGCCGTCATAGACGCAGCCGCCGCAGGTCTCCGTCATGCCGTAGGTGGTGACGACGGGAATCCCTGCGGCCCTGGCGGTTTCGAGCAGTGCGGGCGGCGTTGCGGCCCCGCCGACCAGCACGGCGTCGAAGATCTCGGCGGTGGCCACGGCCGCCTCGGCGTCCGCGAGGATCCGCCGTAGTTGCGTCGGCACCAGCGAAACGTACCGTCGCGGACCGGGCAGCCGTTGCGCGTGCGCGACGAAATCCATTGCCGTGAAGGGCTTCCCGCGGTCCATCACCGTCGGTTCGGTGCCGGCCCGCGCCGCGCGCAGCAGCACCTGTAGGCCGGCGATGTGCTCGGCGGGCAGGGCGAGCAGCCACGTGCCGGGCCCGCCCATCCTCGCCTCCGTGGCGGCGGCCGATGCCGCGAGTTGACCGGCCGATAACAGCACCCCCTTCGGGGTTCCCGTGGAGCCGGAGGTCGGCATGACGAGTGCGGTCGGGTCGGCGGGGTCGTCCTCACCGGGGTGGAGGGCGGCGTTTTGTGCCGGGCCCGCGCCGAGCGCAGCGATGATGTCGCCCGCACGCGGATCGCGCTGACCGATCGGCAACAGCGCGGGTCCTTCGCCGGTCAGAGCGCGCCGCAGGTCCGAGAGCAACCCGAGGACGTCCGCACCGGCGGGAACCATGATCGGCTCTACGCGGCGCATATGCATCATTTCTCCGGATGATCATCTTCTGTGGGGGATCCGTTGCGGTTTCCGGAACAAATCCCACTCAACAGGTGATCATCCCTAAAAGGCCCACGGGAAACGGGTGAAGTCGGGGGAGCGCTTCTGCAGGAACGCGTCTCGCCCCTCGACGGCCTCGTCCGTGCCGTACGCCAGCCGCGTCGCCTCTCCAGCGAACAACTGCTGCCCTACCAGCCCGTCGTCCACCAGGTTGAACGCGTACTTCAACATCCGTTGCGCGGTGGGCGATTTCGCGTTGATCGCCGCGGCCCAGTCCAGTGCCACATTCTCCAACTCCGCATGTGGCACGACGTCATTCACTGCGCCCATCGCGTGCATCTGTGCCGCCGTGTACTCGCGCCCGAGGAAGAAGATCTCCCGAGCGAACTTCTGGCCGACCATACGGGCGAGGTAGGCGCTACCGTAGCCCGCGTCGAAGGAGCCGACATCCGCGTCAGTCTGCTTGAACATCGCGTGCTCGCGCGAGGCTAGCGTCAGATCGCACACCACGTGCAGGGAATGCCCGCCGCCGGCCGCCCACCCGGGCACCACGGCGATCACGATCTTCGGCATGAAGCGGATCAGCCGCTGCACTTCGAGTATGTGCAGCCGTCCCCCGCGTGCCGGGTCCACGGTCTCGCCGGTGTCGCCTGAGGCGTACCGGTAGCCGTCCCGGCCGCGGATCCGCTGATCCCCGCCGGAGCAGAACGCCCAGCCGCCGTCTCGCGGCGACGGTCCGTTCCCGGTGAGCAGCACGCAGCCCACCGACGAGGTCTGCCGCGCGTGGTCGAGCGCCGTGTAGAGCTCATCGACCGTCTGCGGGCGGAATGCGTTGCGCACCTCGGGCCGGTTGAAGGCGATGCGCATGGTGGGCAGATCGCGCACTGTTCCGCCCGCGCCACCGGACCGGTCGACGGCGCGGTGATAGGTGATATCGGAGAAGTCGAACCCCTCGACGGGCCGCCATCGCTCCGGGTCGAAGATCGCGCTCACCGGCTTCGCCGCGGACGTCGTCATACTCGTCAGCCTATATTTCGCGACCTGGCATGCGACCCCTGCAGTCGGCAGCTGCGGCGGCGACCTGCGGGGTGGCGCCGCAGCCGATCCCACGTGGCGCCCGGGGGAGCTGACACCACGGTGACGAGTGGGGTACTGTACTCATATCACGTAAGACGTCCTACCGACCATGTCCGCTGTTGTGGCCGGCGTGGTCCGGGTGGTCGCGCAGGCGCCGCTGCCGGCCAGCAGCAGACAGGGGAGTGCAGTCGTGCTCAAGTCCGTTTCCATTCAGCTCATGTGGGCCGACCTGCCGTTTCCGGAACGGGTCGCCAAGGCCGCGGCGGCGGGCTTCGATCTGGTCGATCTGTGGGATCAACGCAACAGCGACATCCACGCGGTCCACGATGCGTGCCGGGCGCACGGCATCGGTATCAACGGCTTCTTCGCCACTCGCGATACGTCGCTGTGCGATCCGGGGAGCCGGACCGCGGTGCTGGACGAGATCAAGGCGAATCTGGAAGTGGCCGTCGCCGTCGGGGCCAGACAGATGCACTGCTTCTCGAACGCGATCCGGCCCGGTGGAATCGTGGCCGTCGCGCCGCCGCTGGCCCCGGAGGCGCTGATGGAATCGTGTGCCGAGGCGCTCAGTGCCGCAGCGGATCTCGTGGCCGGCACCGGGGTGCAACTGGTTCTCGAACATCTCAACACCGTGTTCCTGCCCGGGTACCTGTGGGATGACGTGAATGTGACGGCCGGCCTGGCTCGGCTGATCAACCGTCCGGAGATCGGCGTTGTGTTCGACACCTACCATCAGCAGCTCACCTACGGTCGGCTCACCGACAGCCTGGTCGCCTGCCTGCCGCAGCTCGCCCGCGTCGATCTTGCGGAGGTGCCGGGCCGATTCGAACCGGGGCAGGGTGAGATCGATATGGCCTACCTGCTCCGGATTCTCGCCGAGCATGGCTGGGACAAGACCGTCACATTCGAAACCACCCCGTCCGACGGCAACCCGGAAACCGCACTGGCCGCGATCAACAAGTTGATGCCGCTGCGGTGATGCCGCAGCACCGGACACTCGCCCGTCATCCATGCGCACCCATCAAGGAGTTCCTGCTGATGAGCACAGACCTTTTCGACCTGTCCGGGAAAATCGCCCTCATCAGCGGGGCCGGATCACGGGGTGGCCAAGGCGCTGCTCAGGCGCGGCTGTTCGCCGAGCACGGTGCACGGGTCGTGATCGGCGACCTGCCGTCCTCACAGGGGCGTGAGGTGGCCGCCGAGATCGGCGATGCGGCGATGTTCGTGGAGCTGGACGTCACTGACGAGGCGTCCTGGGCCGCCGCCGTGGCGGCGACGAAGGCCCGCTGGGGGGCGCCGAGCATCCTGTCCAACACGGCGGGCGTGTGGCTGATGAAGGGCATCCTGGAGACCAGTGCCGCCGAGTACCAAAAGGTGATCGCGGTGAACCAGATCGGCGTCTACCTGGGCATGGCCGCCGTACTGCCGGACATGAAGGCTGCGGGATCGGGTGCGATCGTCAATATTTCATCGGTGTCCGGGATCAAGGGCGGCGGGCAGCCGTTCGCGTATGCCGCGAGCAAGTGGGCTGTTCTGGGTATGACGCATCAGGCGGCACACGACCTGGCGAAATTCGGGATCCGGATCAACGCCATCTGCCCCGGCGTGGTGGACACCCCGATGATCGAGGGCGGCAAACCCGTGCTCGAACACCTCGAATCGATGATCCCGACCGGGCGAGCCGGACAGCCATCGGAGATCGCGTCGATCGCCCTGTTCCTGGTGAGCGAGGCGAGCAGCTACGTCTCGGGCACCCAGATCGTCGCGGACGCGTCGTTGACCGCATAGACCCAAGAAGTGGCGAGGCCGACGCAGTAGCCGGCCGCGCCCACCATCCATCCGCACCGACCGAGGGGAGCACGCGGACATGTGGGCAGAACTTCAGGGCGCAGTGGGCATCATCACCGGCGGCGCCGGCGCTATCGGGTCCGAGACCGCCGCTGTCTTCGCCGAGCATGGCGTCACCGTTGCGATCGCCGACATCGTCGATCCGTCACCTGTGGTGGCACGGATCAACGCGGCAGACGGCCGGGCGCTGGGCGTGCAGGCGGACATGAACGATCCGGATGCGGTCGATCGGATGGTGGCCGACGTGCTGGAGTTCTCCGGTGGGCGGATCGATTTCCTGATCAACTTCGCCGGGCTGTTCAACGATGTGCCCCGGGTTCCGTTCTGGGAGATCGACCTGGCGATGTGGGATTCGGTCGTCGAGTCCAATGTGCGCACCGCGTTCCTCGCGACCCGCGCGGTCAGCGCGCCGATGCGTGCGGCCGGCCACGGCCGGATCGTGCACGTCAGCTCGAATACCGCCGCGTTCGGTATGGGCAACTTCCTGCACTACACCTCCGCCAAGGCTGCCCTGGTCGGTATGGCTCGTTCGATGGCCCGGGAGCTCGGCCCGTTCGGCATCGCGGTGAACGCGGTAGGGCCCGGCCTGGTGCACACCCCCGCGGTCGTCGCAGCGCAGGAGCAGAAGTACCTCGACCAGGTCGTGAACGGCCAGTGCCTGCACCAGCCGATCGTGCAGCGCGACATTGTCGACGCCGTCGCGTTTCTCGTCTCCCCGGCCGCGCGAATGGTGACCGGACAGACGCTGCTCGTCAACGGCGGCGCCAC
Organism: Nakamurella sp.; assembly: GCA_017848755.1. Taxonomy (GTDB): domain Bacteria; phylum Actinomycetota; class Actinomycetes; order Mycobacteriales; family Nakamurellaceae; genus Nakamurella. The sequence goes on from JAFIHI010000084.1 coordinate 28,875, forward strand.
GATGGGTTCCTTCTGAGTACACCCGATTCGCGCAGGCTCAGTCCCAATAGCGCTCCGCGTCAGGAACGGTGACGCAACGTCCGCGGCCGTAGACGACCTCGGCGTCAGGCTGTGCGGCGTCATACACCACATCACCACGCGACAAGGTGAGCACCGGCCAGCCCTTGAGCTTCCAACCCTCGTACAAGCAAGTGCCCTTGCCGGACGGGTGCTCGACCACCCGCTCCTCGTCCAGGTCGATCATGACCAGGTCCGCGTCGCCGCCCACGGACAGCGAGCCCTTCTTGGGGTGCAGGCCGAAACGCTTGGCCGGGTTGTAGGAGTTGAGTTCCGACAGCCGTTGCAGGGACATGCCGCGCTCGTGCACGCCGAAGTGCAGCATCAGCGGCAGCTCCCACGGAAAGCTCACGACTCCCGGCTTCTCGGACCAGATGTCCCCGCCGTTCTTCTTGAACGGCACGTGATCCGTGCCCAGCGTGGAGATCTGGCCGTTGAGCATGCCCTTCCACAGGCCGTCAAGCTGGGTGCGGTCGCGGAGCGGCGGCGAGATCTTCGCCGTGGTGCCGAGATCCGCGTCGTACGCGGTGCGGGTGAGGTAGTGCGGGCACGTCTCGATCCATACGTCGATGCCGCGCACCCGGGCCGCCGCGGCCATCGTCGGCCCCGCCGCCACCGTCGTGTGCACCACGTAGAGCGGGCAGCCGGTGATCTCGGCGAGATGGATCATCCGCTCGATTGCCTCCTCCTCGACGAACGGCGGGCGCGATTCGCTGTACGCGGCCAGATCGCAGCGGCCGGTCGCCTTCATCTCCGGCTTGAGAAGTTCGACCAGCTCCGTGTTCTCACAGTGAACCGCGACGACACCGCGCGGCAGCTTCGCTGCTTCGCGCATCGCGGCGAACACCCACGAGTCGGGGGAGGAGTGGATGCCGATGGAGTTTCCGACCTCGTAGCCCATGTGGCACTTGAACGTCTGCACGCCGGTCTGCTCGGCGATCTCGGCGATCTCGGAGACGTGTTCGGCCTTCTGGATTCCGAAGTGGAAGCCGAAGTCGACGACGGCGCCCTGCTCGCCGCGTTCGCGCCGATCCCAGTAGTACGGCACGTACTTCTGCTCCATGCTGCGGGCGAACAACAGGATCGTGGTGACCCCGCCGCGCGCCGCCCCGGCCGTCTCGGTACGTATGTCCTCGTCGAAGTCGTAGTTGACGCCTAGGTGGCAGTGCGGGTCGATGACGCCGGGCATGACGACCCGTCCGCCCGCGTCGATGGTGCGCTCTGCGGGGGGCATGGCGTCGTTCCCGCCGATGGCCGCGATGCGTCCGCCGCTCACGGCGATCGCGCCGCGCTGCTCGCCGCTGTGATCCACCAACCGCGCGTTCGTGATGACCAGGTCAGCCTTCATTCCTTCTCCTCGATTCGATCTCGGCGATGCGTCGTGCGATGCCCTGCCACTGACTAGCGCCCACCGTGATCGGCGCCCGGCGACCCAGCCCGCGCGCCCACAGGGCTCGGTGGCCGAGACGCTCGGCGGCGGCCAGGTCGATGCCGCCCGGTGGCGCGGCCAGGTCCATCACCAGCGATTTCGGTGGCAGCAACGCCAGGATCGATTCGTCGACGATCCGGTGCGGCACTGTGGACAGCACCATACAAGTGGTAGGGGCAACCTGCGCCAGATCCTCCAGCGGGTGCGGTATGCAGCCTGCGCACAGCGCATCGGCGCGCTGCACCGGGTTGCGGGCGGCGACATGCACCCGGGCGCCGAGCAATACCAGGGTGCGGGCGAGCAGCCGACCGATGGATCCGTGCCCGACGACCACCACCTCCGAGTTGTGGATCGTCACGCGGGTGTTCGCGATGATCGCGCCGATCGCGCCCTCGACGATGGCCGGGCCGCGCAGCAGCATTAGCTCGACGTCGTGCTCGTATTCGCTGATCTCGATGCCGAGCTGCATGGCAGCGGTGGACAGCGCCTCGTTGGGCCAGCCGAGAATCACCGTGGCCGGCTTGTTCATGGCGCGGAGCAGCTCCGCGTCGGGATAGATGGGCACGGGTGACTCGGGCGCGAAGAGTGCGCCATCAGCGGCCTGCCCCGGGATGGGGAACAGCGCGTAGTCGGCGCCGGAGATCGCCTCGAGGGCACTTCCGGCGTGCGTCACGCCGTCGATGCCGTCGGCAGGCCACGGGAAGCCGAAGCCACGCACGGCGGCGCCCGTCCCCGCCGCGAGGCGGGCGATCTCCTGCTCGCGCTCGTCCCCGCCGACCACGGCGATGGTGCGTCCGGCCAGGTCCATGAACCCTCCTTGCTCGCGCGGCGTGCTCGCGCAGTGTGCTCGCGCAGTGTGGTGCGGTCGGTGCCACTGCCCCGGTCAATCGCGGACCATGCTGATCAGCTCGTCACGGGTCAGCCCGCTAATGCCGAGCCGCTCGGCCGTCAGACCCCGTGTCAGCAGCCCGGTGTCGGTCAGCGTGGCACCGATCTGCAACAGCGCGTCGGCGGTGGGCACCGGGACGCCCGCGATTCCGGCCAGCTCCACGAACGGCAGCACGCCGAAGCCGAAATCCTCCTGGTAGTAGCGATGCTGCAACGAGTCCGGCGCCTTGATCGTCGAGTTGGCCACGCCGCCGCGAATCGCCGCGCCCGTGTCGCCCCTCTTCGCGGCATCGATATCGACGCTTCCGAGCGCCGCCATCTCCTCCATCAGCGTGGGCAGCTGATGGCCGAACGCGGCCGCCACGGCCAGTCTCTCGGCGTCATAGGCGTCGATGACGCGCACCACGGACGGCGTCATAGCGTCGACGTAGAACCTGAAGTCGCCGCCTGTCGCCTCCATCCAGGCCACGGACAGCACCGCGCCCGGCGGGTGGAGCACCAGGTTCACATTCGCCAGGCTTGAGGCGAGCACGTCGGGCGCCGCGACGACCCCGGGGAACAGCTCGGCCGCCCGGCGCAGCGCCGGTTGCCCGCCGGGCAGGGCGCCCGCCGTTACCCGCGCGGCCCGCCCCCCGATCGAGACGACACCGCCTTGCACCCGGCCGATGTAGGTGAGCGTGGAGAATTCCACCACGGGCGGCAGCGGCACGCCGGCCGCGGTGAATACGTGCCGCAGATGCAGGGCGCCGCCGGTGTGACCAGGATTGAGGATGATCGGGACCGTCGGTGCCAGTGCCGCCAGGTCGGCGAAGAGCTGAGGATGCACCACCGAGGGCAGGCACACGACGATCGCGTCGACGCCGGAGATCGCCTCGGCGAGGTCCGACGTCATCCCCGCGGGGCGGACCGATCCCTCACCGAACACGCCGGTGTAGTGGATGCCCGATTCGCGATGCGCGTCCAGCCGCGCCGGGTTGCGGTTCCATAGGCGGACGTCCACTCCCGCCCGCGTCAGCTCGACCGCTGCCGCGAGCCCGCCGGCGCCGGCGCCGAGCACAGCGGTCGTCATGCGCGGTAGCGCTCCAATTTGGCGCGGTCGACCTCGATGCCCAGGCCCGGGCCCTCCGGGACGAAGACGCGGCCGCCCTCGAACCTGAACGGCTCGGTGATGAGGTCGTCGAGGTAATAGACGCCGGCGATCTTGGGCCCGTCCGAGCCCTCCGGCTGCGAGACCGGGCACACGCTCGGCAGCGATGTGCTGGCCACCGCGGCCCCCAACTGCAGGTTCGCCGCGTTGCCGATGCCGGTCTCGATCGAGCCGCCGATGTCGTTGTACATGCCGAGGGCGCCGACCAGATCACCGACC
>JAFIHI010000085.1 GCA_017848755.1 Nakamurella sp.
GCCGCCGAGCTGCTGGCCCTCGGCATCGCTGTGGATGTCGATCCACCACCCGGTGAGCCGGTGTGCCAGCCGGGCGTTCTGCCCCTCCTTGCCGATCGCCAGGGACAGTTGGAAGTCCGGCACGACGACCCGGGCCGCCTTCGCCACCTCGTCCACCACCGTGACGGACACCGTCTGCGCCGGTGACAGGGCATTGGCCACGAAGACGGCCGGATCGTCATCGAAGTCGACGATATCGATCTTCTCGCCGTTCAATTCGCTCATGACGGCGCGGACGCGCGCGCCCATCGGGCCGATGCATGCTCCCTTGGCGTTGATGCCCGGAACCTTGGCGCGCACGGCGATCTTGCTGCGGTGCCCCGCCTCTCGCGCGATCGCCGCGATCTCCACGCTGCCGTCCGCGATCTCCGGCACCTCCAGGGCGAACAGCTTGCGGACGAGATTCGGGTGGGTCCGGGACAGCGTGATCTGCGGCCCGCGCAGGCCCCGCACGACGGACACCACGTAGCAGCGCAGACGCTGGCCGTGGACGTAGTTCTCTCCCGGCACCTGTTCGCCGGCCGGTATCACACCCTCTATGTCGCCCAGGCTCACCACGACGACGCCGCGGGCGTTCACCTTGGCATCCGCGGACACCACCCCGGTGATGAGATCGTGCTCGCGTCCGGCGAAGTCACCGAATGTGCGCTCGTTGTCCACGTCACGCAAGCGCTGCTGGATCACCTGACGTGCGGTGGTGGCCGCGATGCGCCCGAAATCCGCCGGCGTGTCCTCCCACTCCTCCACCACCGAGCCGTCCGAGCCGATCTCCTGCGCGATGATGCGAATCTCGCCGCTGCGCCGGTCGACCTCGGCGCGCGCGTGCGGATGGAAGTGCTCCGTATGACGGTACGCCGAGAGCAGCGCCGTCTCCAGGGTCCGGATCAGATCGTCGAACCCGATCCCCTTGTCGCGTTCGACCAGCCGCAGCGCGGTGATATCGACATTCATCGCGCACCTTCTCCTTCGTGCGAATCGGGGTTCGGGCCGGCGGCCGACGCCTGCAGACCGGCGAGCGCCGCGGCCACCGGGGCCGGCGGCGGCGAGAACTCGGGCTCGACCGTCGCGTTCGCCACGTCCGCGAGCGCGATCCTGCCCGCGGTGAGCCCGTCGGCGCCCGTCAGGACGAGCAGGTCCTCTCCGGCGACGCACGCCACCCGCGCGATTACCTGCGAGCGGTCGTTCAGGGTGATCGTCACCAGCCGGCCGGCGGCACGCCGGAAATGCCGCGGCTCGGTCAGGGGCCGGCCGATTCCGGGGCTCGTCACCTCGAGCGTGTAGGGCGATTCGCTTATGACGGCGGTGCCCGCGACACCGCCCGCCGATTCGTCGAGCCGGGCCGAGATCTGACGGCTGAGTTCGGCGGCGGCATCCAGATCGACCCCACCGTCCCGATCGACGATCACACGCACGAGCCTGGTTCCGGGCGCGGCGCGCACCGCCACGTCCTCCAGGTCGAACCCCGCGGCGGCAACGATGGGCGAGACGAGGCTGCGAAGATCGTCCTCGCCGTCGAGCGCCATCGGGTGTCACTCCTCGCTTGTGCAGTTGTCGCGTGTCACCAGGCAGCCTAGTGGAGCGCGGTGGGCGCGTCATCCGACGGACCGCCGGACACCTGCTGGCACCGGCCCACACCGGCCGGCACCGGCCGGCACCGCCGGGCTGACATGATGGACGGGTGCACGAGCCTCAACGACACCTGCTCACCCGGCGCGCGCTGCTGGCCGGCACCGGTCTGAGCGCCCTGGTCGCGGTCGCGGGCTGCAATCCGTTCAGCACAGCGGCGCGCACCGTGACCGTCACCGCCGAGCCCACCACGAGCAGCCAGCCACCGGTGCCCGCGACACCCATCCTCTCGCTGGTGGCCATCACCCGTCTGCACCTCGATCACCTGAACCAGGCAGTCGCCTCCGACGCGCGCGACCGGGAGATCCTCACGATGCTGCGCACCGACGTGCAGGCCCACCTCACTGCGCTCGAGGCCGAATACGGCCGCAGCATCGGAAGTACTGCGGCGCCCGGTACGCCGTCATCCACGCCGGCGCCGACGGGGACGTCGTCGACGGCCACCAGCGACCCGGATGCGACGCTGGCCCTGATCCGCGGCGACGCCGGTAAGGCGCAGAGCGCGTTCACCGACGCGCTGGCGGGGGCGACCCGCTACCAGGCGGAGCTGTACGCGTCGATCGCCGCGTGCGTCGCGACACATCGGATGGTCCTGTCATGAGCACAACACGCCGCAGCGACAGCTCAGCGAACCCGTCCGCCGCCTCGGCGGCCCCGACGACGGCCGCGTCGACCGCCCCGGCAACGGCTCCTTCCGCCGGCACCGGGGCCCTGGCAAAGGACACGATCGACGCCCTGCAGGCGGCCCTGGCGGCGGAACATGCCGCGTTGTGGGCCTACGGCCTCGTCGCGGCGTACGACCCGAAGGCGGCGGCCGCCGTGACCGCGGCCATCACCAGCCACCAGAACACGCGGGACCTGGCAGCGAACCTGATCGTGCAGGGCGGGGCGACACCGGTCGGGCCCGACCCGGCGTACACCACGCCGCACGCGGTGACCGACGCCGCGACCGCGCAGGCATTAGCGCTGACGATCGAATCCGATTGCGCGGCGGCCTGGCGCTCGGTCGCGGGCCACACCGACGACTCGACGCTGCGCGGCACCGCCCTGTCCGCCCTGACGGACTGCGCGATGCGCATGGTGTCCTGGCGGAAGGCGGCCGACGACAAACCGCTGACCATCCCGTTCCCCGGAGCACCGACACAGCCCCCCTGAGGCCTGCTCAGCGCGCGGGACCCAGCTGGTCCGCCGCATGCCGTCAGCCGGCTGGACCGCGCTACCCGCCCATGACGACGTTCCGGACCCGGGCCACCGCCTCGGCGACGGGCACGTCGGAACGCTCGCCGCTCGCACGGTCGCGCACCTCGACCACACCCGACGTAAGTCCGCGCCCCACCACGACGATCGTCGGCACCCCGATGAGCTCGGCGTCCGCGAACTTCACCCCCGGCGACGCCTCCCGGTCATCGAGCATCACCTCGACACCGGCCGCGCCCAGCTCCGCCGCGA
>JAFIHI010000086.1 GCA_017848755.1 Nakamurella sp.
CTCTCGGCCGAGTTCCGTCGGGGGATGCTGCGCGGGTGGATGGGGGGCGGGGCCGGGTAGGGCACACTGGTAGCGGCCTCGGACCGGTGCGAGGCCTCATCGGTGCCACCAGCGAGAGGGATTGTCCGTGCCCGAGTTCATCTACACCATGAAGAAGGCCCGCAAGGCGGTCGGCGACAAAGTGATCCTCGACGACGTCACCATGATGTTTTATCCGGGCGCGAAGATCGGCGTGGTCGGACCGAATGGCGCCGGCAAGTCGACGATCCTGAAGATCATGGCGGGCCTCGACCAGCCGTCGAACGGTGAGGCGTACCTCACGCCGGGGTATTCGGTCGGCATCCTGCTGCAGGAACCGGAGCTCGAGGAGGACAAGACCGTCCTGGAGAACGTGCAGGGCGCGTTCGGCGACCTGTACACCAAACTCGCGAGGTTCAACGCCATCGCCGAGCAGCTGGCGACGGACTACTCGGACGAGCTGATGAACGAGATGGGCACACTCCAGGAGGAGCTCGATCACGCCAACGCGTGGGATCTCGACTCCCAGCTCGACCAGGCGATGGACGCGCTTCGGTGCCCGCCGCCCGACATGCCGGTCTCGGTGTTGTCGGGCGGCGAGCGACGTCGCGTCGCCCTGTGCCGGCGGCTGCTCTCCGCGCCCGACTTGCTGCTGCTCGACGAGCCGACCAACCATCTGGACGCGGAATCGGTGAATTGGCTCGAACAGTTCTTGCAGCAGTATGCCGGTGCGGTTCTCGCCGTGACGCACGACCGGTACTTCCTGGATAACGTCGCCGGTTGGATCGCTGAGGTCGATCGTGGCCGGCTGCTACCGTACGAGGGCAACTACTCGACGTACCTGGAGAAGAAGGCCGAACGGCTGGAGGTCCAGGGGCGCAAGGACGCGAAGCTCGCGAAGCGGCTGCAGTCCGAATTAGCCTGGGTGCGGTCCGGTGCGAAGGCGCGCCAGGCCAAGTCGAAGGCTCGCCTGGCCCGCTACGAGGAGATGGCGGCCGAGGCCGAGAAGACGCGGAAGCTCGATTTTGAGGAGATCCAGATCCCGCCGGGCCCGCGGCTCGGCAGCGTGGTCGTCGAGGTCGACGGCCTGCGCAAGGGTTTCGGGGATCGGCTGCTGATCCACGATCTGTCGTTCACGCTGCCGCGCAACGGCATCGTCGGTGTGATCGGGCCGAACGGCGCCGGTAAGACGACCCTGTTCAAGACGATCGTCGGGCTGGAGGAGCCCGATGCCGGAACCGTGCGGGTAGGCGACACGGTCAAGCTCTCGTACGTCGATCAGGAACGGGCGGGGATCGATCCGAAAAAGACCGTCTGGGAGGTCGTCTCGGACGGGCTGGACCACATTCAGGTCGGGCACGTCGAAATGCCTTCGCGTGCTTACGTTTCCGCCTTCGGATTCAAGGGGCCGGACCAACAGAAGCCGGCCGGGGTGCTCTCCGGCGGCGAGCGGAACAGGCTCAACCTCGCACTGACGCTCAAGGTCGGCGGGAACCTCATCCTGCTGGACGAGCCGACGAACGACCTCGACGTGGAGACGCTCGGATCGCTGGAGAACGCGCTGGAGCAGTTCCCGGGTTGTGCCGTGGTTATCTCTCACGACCGATGGTTCCTCGACCGCACGTGCACGCACATCCTGGCCTGGGAGGGGACCGACGAAGATCCCGCGCAGTGGTTCTTCTTCGAGGGAAACTTCTCCGACTACGAGAAGAACAAGGTTGAGCGCCTCGGGATCGACGCCGCTCGGCCGCATCGGGTCACGTATCGCAAATTGACTCGCGATTAGGCGATTCGGCCCGGTTGGCGATCGGCGGATACGCCGCGGGGAGACGGCCGTCACCCCGCGGCGGGGCGCACCGCCGGTGATCCGCCGCCCGGCTAGGCTCGGGCCAGCAGAGGGTAACCGAGCGCGAGCGCCAGGGAGATGCGCGACATGACGGACTCAACCGTGCCATCCATACTGTCCGATACGGCACTGGGCGGACAATCAGCCGTCGCTCAGGCCGTCGTCGTGGCCAGCCCACCGGATGCGACGTTGATCGATGCGTACTTTCGGCGGGTGGCGGTGGAGGACCAGCCACGCCGCGTCGAGGACATCATCGCGATGGTCGGGGCGCATCGTGAACTAGGCACCCGGCGCACAGCCGGTCACGCAGTAGTCCGTATCTACAACCCGCCGTCCGGCGCGGACGGCTGGGGCGGAACATCCACCGTGGTCGATGTCGTCACTGACGACATGCCCTACCTGGTGGACTCATTGATCAGCGAGCTGTCCGCCGCGGGCGTCACCGTACACCGCGTGATCCACCCGATCCTCGCGGTGCAGCGCGATGCCGAGGGCACGCTCACCGACGTCGTCGGTGAATCCTCGCCGCACGGTGAGGCCGACGGCACGATACGAGAATCGTGGATGCATCTTCTTGTCGATCGCCTGTCCGACGCCAGCCGGGCCGAGGCGATGGAGAAGTCGTTGCATCTCGCGCTGTCGCAGGTACGGTGCGTCGTCGCGGATACCGAGGCGATGATTGCGCGCGCACGTGAGGTCGCCGCCCAGATTCGCAGCACGCTCGCGGTCGGCAGCGACTCGGGTGAGTCGGCCGCCGGTGTCTCGCCCGCCGCTGCCTCGCCGTCCGCTGCTGGAAAGGCGGCAGACGTCGATGCCTCCGAGGCTGCCGATCTGTTCGATTGGATGGCCGCGGGACATGTCCGCTTCCTCGGATACCAGCGCGATACGGCAGGCGACCTGGAGGCGCAGCACGACGATTCCCACGCGCACGACGGCGCGGCGGTGTCGGCCAGGCTAGGATTGTTGCGCCTCGACGCCGGGCTGGGGCGGGACGATGCGGCCTGGGCCGCCGAGTCGGCCGACCAGAGCACGTTGCTGACGCTGAGCCAGTACTGGCTCGGTAGCGCGGTCGGTCGCGAGCGCCCGACCCTGTCCGTCTCGGTCGCCCCGGGTGGGCCGGGGGCGGGCACGGTTCGGCATCGCTTCTGGGTGAGCTTGACGCCCCAGGCGACGACGGCCGACATCGTCGGCGTACCGATATTGCGCCGCACGGTGCAGGCGACGCTCGAGCGGCTTGGGGCGGCCCCGAACTCGTATTCCGGGCAGCGCGCCATCGCGGCGCTCGCGTCGTATCCGCGGACCGAGTTGTTCTGGGCTGACGGTGAACAGGTCCGAGAAGTTGTCGCGGCACAGCTCCAGCTCACCAGCAGGCGCCGCCTACGCGTGTTCCTGCAGCCCGACCCGCGGGGTCGGTTCGTGTCCGTACTGGTCTTCGTGCCGCGCGACCGGTACACGACCGCGCACCGGCTCGCGATGCAACAGGTGCTCGTCGAAGCGCTTGGCGGAAGCGCGATCCGCTACACCGCGCAGGTCGGCGATTCCCTGCTGGCGGCAGTGCATTTCACGGTGACGACCGACCGCGGGCGGCCCACCGAGGTCGATCTTCCCGCGCTCACCAAGACGTTGCGGGAGACCATCCGGACCTGGGAGGACTACCTCGTCACCGCCGTCGTCGGAGGTGAGGAGGACCTCGACACCGCCGGCGCCCTGTCGCGGTATGCCGAGGCCTTCGACGAGGCGTACAAGGAGGATTACACCGTCCAGGACGCGATCGAGGACTTGAAGCGCCTCGACGCGATCCAGGACGAGGACGACCTCGTCATCACGATCGGCCGGCCGCCCGCTGGTACGCCGGGCGACAGCCGCCTGAAGGTGTACGTGGCCGGCGCGTCCGTCACGCTGTCCCGCGCGATGCCCGTGTTGCAGAGCATGGGCGTGACGGTGATCGACGAGCGGCCCTACGAGGTGCGGCGCACGGACGGAACCCCTTCGCACATCTACGATTTCGGCGTCGTCGTGCCGGAATCCCAGCGATCGTCCGGTGCCGCTCTGGCAGATATCAAGCGCCGGTTCGCCGACGCCTTCAGCGCGGTGTGGCACGGTTGGTGCGAGATCGACGGATTCAACGCGCTGGTGTTGGCTGCGCGACTCGAGTGGCGTTCGGTAGCGGTGCTCAGGGCGTACGCGAAGTACCTGCGGCAGATCGGATCCGCTTACACCCAGGGCTATCTCGAACAGGTGCTGTGCGCGCACCCGACCATCACCGCCAATCTGGCGGACCTGTTCACGGCGCGGTTCGACCCGTCGGTTCCCGATGCCGACCGCGACGACCGATGCGACGACCTCGTCGCGGCCATCACCGCCGAACTCGACGCCGTCACCAGCCTCGACGCCGACCGCATCCTGCGAACGTATCTGCACCTGATCGAGGCGACCGATCGGACGAACGCCTTCATTCCGCGCCGGGGCGGTTCGCAGGCGCCATACCTTGCGTTCAAGATTGACCCGCACCGGGTTCCCGGGGTTCCGAAACCCGTTCCGGCACACGAGGTCTGGGTACATTCGCCGCGGTTCGAAGGTGTGCACCTGCGCTTCGGTGCGGTGGCGCGCGGCGGGATCCGGTGGTCGGACCGGCCGGAGGACTTCCGGACGGAGGTGCTCGGGTTGGTCAAGGCGCAGGAGGTCAAGAACGCGATCATCGTGCCCGTGGGAGCGAAGGGCGGATTCGTCCTCAAACAGCCACCGGCACCCACCGGTGATGCCGTGGCCGATCGCGACGCCCTGCAGGCCGAGGGGATCGCGTGTTATCGCACGTTCATGTCGTGTCTGCTGGATGTCACGGACAACCGCGTCGGGGGGCAGGTCGTGCCGCCCGCGGATGTCGTTCGGCACGACGCGGACGACCCATACCTGGTGGTTGCGGCCGACAAAGGCACGGCATCCTTCTCCGATATCGCCAACTCGGTCGCGGCGGATTACGGGTATTGGCTGGGCGACGCCTTTGCGTCCGGTGGCAGCGCCGGGTACGACCACAAGGGTATGGGCATCACGGCACGCGGCGCTTGGGAGTCGGTGCGACACCACTTCCGTGAACTCGGCATCGACGTACAGAACGACCGGTTCACCTGCGTCGGTATCGGCGACATGTCCGGCGATGTCTTCGGCAATGGCATGCTGCGCAGCGAGCACATCCGTCTGGTGGCCGCCTTCGACCATCGGCATGTGTTCGTCGACCCCGATCCCGACCCGGCCGTCGGATTCGCCGAACGCACGCGGCTCTTCAATCTGCCGCGGTCATCGTGGGGCGACTACCGGGTCGAACTCATCTCGCCCGGTGGCGGGGTGTGGCCGCGCACGGCCAAGTCCATTCCGGTGTCGCCGCAGATGCGCGTGGCCTTGGGTCTCGGTTCCGAGGTCAGCGCGCTGGCACCGTCCGAACTCATCCACGCGATCCTGCTGGCGCCGGTCGATCTGTTGTGGAACGGCGGGATCGGCACCTACGTGAAGGCGTCGACCGAGACCCACGCGCAGGTCGGCAACAAGGCCAACGACGCCGTGCGGGTCGACGGTCGGGATCTCCGCGTCAAGGTCGTGGGGGAGGGCGGCAACCTCGGAGTGACCCAGCTCGGGCGAATCGAGTTTGCGCGCGCCGGCGGAAAGATCAACACCGATGCGATCGACAACTCCGCGGGCGTCGATACCTCCGACCACGAGGTGAACATCAAGATCGCCCTGCAGCCGCTGATCTCGGACGGATCACTCGCCGAAGCCGATCGCAACATGCTGCTCGCCTCGATGACAGATGAGGTCGCTGACCTCGTGCTGGCGGACAACAAGGCGCAGAACCGGCTGCTCGGCGTCTCTCGGCACCACGCCGGTCCGATGCTGTCGGTGCATGCGCGGCAGATCGACGCTCTGGTGGAGGAGGGGCGCCTCGACCGGGCGCTCGAGTTCCTGCCCAGCCCGCAGCAGATCGACGCGCGGATCGCCGCGGGCGAGGGTCTGACCTCGCCGGAGCTCTCGGTGCTCGTGGCATACACCAAGTCGAAGCTGGCGGTCGACATGCTGGCCAGCGACCTTCCGGAGAGCCCTGCGTACATCCATCGCTTGCCGGACTACTTCCCGACGCAGATGCGGGAGAAGTTCGGGAGCGCGATCGCCGCACACCCGCTAGCGCGCGAGATCGTCACCACCATGGCGGCCAACGAAGTCGTCAACGCGGCCGGAATCACTTACGCGTTCCGGCTTGGGGAGGAGATCGCGGCGTCGCCTGCCGATGCGATCCGGGCCTTCACGGTCGTCAGCACCGTGTTCGACCTTCCGACACTGTTCGCCGACATCAACGCCTCCGACCATGTCGTGCCGGCCGACTGCCAGGACCAGCTCACGCTGATGACGCGCCGCGTGCTGGACCGGGCAGCGCGATGGTTCCTGTCGCGTCGGCCGCAACCGCTCGACGTCCGAGCGGAGATCGATCGGTACGCGGAGCCGGTGCAGGCCATCAGTCCGCGGATCGGCGCCCTCGTCTGCGGCGTCGAGGCGGAGAATGTGCGCCGCGACACCGACGATCTCGTCGCGAAGGGTGCGATACCCGACCTCGCGCGGCGGGTGGTGGAGAGCCTCTACGTGTTCTCCGCGCTGGACATCTTCGACGTCGCGGAGAGCTCGGGACGCAGCCTCATGGAGGTCGCCGAGCTGTACTACGCACTGTCCGCGCATCTCGACTTCGACGATCTGCTCACCGATGTCACGAACCTGGAACGTGGCGACCGGTGGCACGCGCTGGCCAGGCAGGCGGTGCGCGATGATCTGTATCGCTCGATGTGGATGCTCACGGCCGACGTGCTGTCGACGACCTCTCCCGACACGGCGGCCGCGGTGAAGATCGCGCAGTGGGAGGAGCAGAACGTGTCGCGCCTGGCACGAGCTCGCGCGACCCTCGCCGAGATCGCGCGCGCCGGCGCTGGCGATCTGGCCGCGCTGTCGGTCGCGGCACGAGAATTCCGCGCCATGATCCGTTGACGCGACCGGCGCAACGTGGCACCGCTCGATGTCGGCGACGTCGCAAGGATGTCGCATGTATCAGGATGGGAACGTGACGGAGCGACTGCGGCCCGGTGGGCTGCGTTTTGAGACCGAGGTCCGGGTGCGATGGTCGGACCTTGACGCCTTCGGCCATGTCAACAATGCGCGCACGCTCACGCTGCTCGAAGAGGCCCGCGTCGACTGGCTGTTCATCGCCGCGGCCGACCACGGCGTCAACAAGCTGACCGACGGCATGGTCGTTGCCCGCGTCGCGGTCGACTATCGGCGCGCGATCGGGTTCGGGCCCCCGGTGACCGTGTCGATGTGGGTATCGGCGCTCGGGTCCGCCTCCGTCACCATCGACTACGACCTGCGTGCGGACGGCCGGACGGCGGTGTTGGCCTCCACGGTGCTCGTACCCGTCGACCCGGCGACGTTCCGCCCCCGCCGTCTCGATCCCGCCGAGCGCGCGTACCTCAAGCGGTTCGTCGAGAACCGGGTATGACGCTGTTCGCGCCGGCTTCGCCGGCGGATCGCGATGTCGCCACCATGTTCGTCGGTCGCATCGCGCAGCTCGATCCGGCCGGGCTCGTCCGGTTGGTGACCGACGGCCCGGCGGTCGCCTTGTGGGCGAAGGCGGGATTCGGCGTCCTGGCCACCCGGTCGGTGACCGGGACGCTGGAGCCGTCGCCGTCGACCGTCTACGCCACCGATCTCGTGGGGGCGCTGGCCGTGTCGAGGGAGCGCGTCCTCGACCCGGGACGCGACGTGGGCGACCGATGGCACACCCAGCTCCCGCCGGCCGACGGGTGGACCGATGCCGGGGTGCTGGATCCCGCGCGCATCGCGGACCGGGTGCAGGCGGGCCTCGAACGCGCCAGGGTCGCCGTCGAGCGCGAACGGGAGCACGAGCTGGCTGCGGCGACGAAGGCGACCGTCCCGCCCGCACTGCTGGATTCGGTGATGATGAGCGTGCCGAGTGCGGGCGAGCTGATCCCGGTCTCGATGCGGATGCTGTTCGCCCTCTCCGGCATGGGTTTCGCCGACATAGACTCCGGCGTGGTGGTGCGGGTCCGGACGACCACGACGTGGCTCCGACTGGACGCCGAGGCCGGTTCAGTGGTGCGCCGCCGTATGGCGAATCTGCCGTTGGCCTGACGCGTCATTGTGCCTGGGCTACGGCGCGTGGTTGATCAACCGCGCCGCGGCCGCGACGAGGTAGCCGTAGAAGGCCGTGCGTTGCTCCGCGGTGAGCTCCGGCCCCTCGAGCGCCTCGCGCATGGCCGCCAACCAGGCGTCGTGCTCCGCGCGCCCGATGCGGAAGAGGCTGTGCCGCAAGGCGAGTCGTGGGTTGCCGCGTTCGCGGGAGTAATCGTGCGGCCCGCCCCAGTACTGGACGAAGAACGCGGTGATCCGGCGCCGCGTCGTAGCCGCATCGGCCGTGGCGAACAGCGGCCGCAGCATCGGATCGGCGATCGCGATCTCGTAGAACCGGTCGACGATCGTCTCGAACACCGGGCGCCCGCCCACCTCGTCGTAGAACGACCGCGGCACGGCGCCACCGGCCGGGGGTACGGGCTGTGTCACGCCGTCATTGTTTCAGCCCACCGGGCTGCCGACCGCTGTGACGGATCGGCTACCGTGAGCGTGTGAGCGTATGGGAAGTCATCGCGGTGTACGCGGTGCTGCCCGCGGCCATCGTCGCGTTCCTCGCGGTGGTGACGGTCGGCCGCGGTAGGCATCGCGCCAAGGTTCGCTACGAGCCTGGCAAACCCTGGCAGCACCCGGATCGCCTGTGGGCCGGGGTGACGCCCGTCGTGGCCACCCCGGTGGTCGACCGGGTGGGCACGACTCGAGGAGGTGCCCATGCCGGCTGGTGAACTCGCGCGGCGCGACGGGGAACTCGTGCGTGTCGAGACCGGCGCCCTGGTCAGGCTGGTTCCGACCTGCGGGCCGGTGGGCAGCGATGAGGTCTTCGAACCGCACGAACTCAAGAAGCTCGACACGGTGATCGCCGACGCGGAGCAGGCGAGCGGCCTGCGGTTCGCCGCCTATCTCGGTGATCTGGGCGAGGACAGCCGTGCCGCCGCCGAGAGGCTGCTCGATTCGTTCGGCGAGGATGCGCCGTACACGGCGCTCGTCGCGATCTCACCCGGTCAGCGCCTGGTCGAGATCGTCACCGGCGAAGAGGCCGCGCTACGCATCAGCGAGCGCGGCGCCCGCGCCGCGGTGCTATCGGTTGTCGCTGCCTGCAGTGACGGCGACCTCCTCGGCGGGCTGACGAACGGCATCCGGATCCTGACCGACCATGCGGGCGTGGTTCCGGTGGCGCGCGTCTGACCCTCCTGCCGGACCCCGAGACATCGACCGCCCGCGAGAGATTCTCGCGGGCGGTCGCGTCTTTTCGTGGCGATGTATCCAGGCGATCCGCCCGGTCCGCGGGCTTCAGCCGCGATCGGCGGCGCGCGCGGCCAGC
>JAFIHI010000087.1 GCA_017848755.1 Nakamurella sp.
AGCACGTCCCGGGCCTTCGACCCGACCGACGGGCCGACGATGCCGCGGGTCTCCATCAGGTCCATGAGCCGGCCGGCCTTCGCGAAGCCGACCCGAAGCTTGCGCTGCAGCATCGACGTGGACCCGAGCTGTGAGGTCACCACGAGCTCCACGGCCTGCAGCAGCAGGTCGAGGTCCGCGCCGATGTCCGGATCCACCTCGTGGCCCGGCTCCGCCTTCGGCACCGTCACGCCCTCGGCGTACTCCGGCTCCGCCTGCTTCTTCGTGAACGCGACCACCGCGTGAATCTCGTCATCGGAGACATACGCACCCTGGATGCGGATCGGCTTGGAGGCCCCCATCGGAAGGTACAGCCCGTCCCCCATGCCGATCAGCTTCTCCGCGCCCGGCTGGTCCAGGATCACCCGGGAGTCGGTGAGCGACGACGTCGAGAACGCCAGCCGCGACGGCACATTCGTCTTGATCAGCCCGGTCACCACGTCCACCGAGGGCCGCTGCGTGGCGAGCACCAGGTGGATGCCCGCGGCCCGGGCCTTCTGGGTGATGCGGACGATCGCGTCCTCCACGTCGCGCGGCGCCGTCATCATCAGGTCCGCGAGCTCGTCGATGATGCACAGGATGTACGGGTACGGCCGCAGCACGCGCTCGGAGCCGGGCAACGGCATGATCTTCCCTGCGCGCAGCTTCCGGTTGAAGTCGTCGATGTGGCGCACCTCGAACGCGCGCATGTCCTGGTAGCGCTGCTCCATCTCCTCGACGAGCCACGCCAGCGCCGCCGCGGCCTTCTTCGGCGCCGTGATGATCGGCGTGATCAGGTGCGGGATGCCCTCGTACGGCGTCAGTTCCACCATCTTCGGGTCGATCAGGATCATCCGCAGTTCGGACGGCGCCGTACGCGCCAGCAGCGACACCAGCATCGAGTTAACGAAACTCGACTTGCCCGAGCCGGTCGAGCCGGCAACCAGCAGGTGCGGAGCCTTCGCCAGGTTTGCGGTGACGAATTCGCCCTCCACGTCCTTGCCGAGCCCGATCATCAGCGGGTGCTGGTCGCGGCGCGTGTCCGGGTGCGCGAGAACATCGGCCAGGCGCACCATCTCGCGATCCGCGTTGGGTACCTCGATGCCGACGGCCGACTTGCCTGGGATCGGCGTGAGCAGCCGCACATTGTCCGTAGCCGCGGCATAGGCGAAGTTCCGCGCCAGCGCGGTGATCTTCTCGACCTTCACCCCCGGCCCGAGTTCGAGCTCGTACCTCGTGACGGTCGGTCCGCGCATGAACCCCGTCACCGCCGCATCGACGGTGAACTGATCGAGCACCTCGGCGATGCGGCCGATCATCTCCTCGTTCGCTACCGACCGCTTCTTCGCGGGCGCGCCCGTCTTCAGCAGCGTCAGCGGCGGCAATTGGTAGCTGCCGTCCACGGCCGGATCCAGGGTCAGTTGCGTCGGCTCGGAGACATGAGGGCCCTCCGCTACGGTGGCCGGTCCGGTGACGCGCGGCCCGTTCGGCGCGAGCACTGGTTTCGGGTATGACGCTGTTCCGCCCGGTGCCGTGTCCGTGAGATCCCCGGTACTGACCTCCCCGGGGTCGACGGCGTCGGCCGCCATGGACTGGCGACGCCGGGACGGCCTGCGCAGCCGGGCGGTCGCCAGGTCGGCATCCTCCGCCAGCGCCACCTGGTTTCCCGCGCGGTAGTCGAGTCGTTCGCCATCCGCGCCATCCGCGCCCTCCGCGGCCGTATCCGGGGCGCCGGCCATGAGCCGCCAACCCTTGCGAGCCAGCGGCGGAATGTCGCGCAGCCGGGTGCCGGTGATGAGCAGCAGTCCGAAGATCCCCAGTAGGACAAGCAGCAGCACCGCCGGGAGCAGCGTCAGTCCCCAGAGCAGTGGCTGTCCGATGGCGAAGCCCACCGCGCCGCCGGCAGTCTTCCACGCCGTCATCGAGGTCCGGTCCGCGGCGGGCTCACCGGCCAGCACGGAGAGATGGAAGACACCCGTGACCGCGAGCGTGGCGGCGACCCATCCGGCGACCCGACGGACCCGGTGCGGCCGGTCCGCAGCGGTCCGCATGAGCACGACTGCGCCGACGAGAAGCAGCACGGGCAGCACGGCGCCCGGCTTGCCGAAGCAGACCCGAACAGCGTCGTCGACGATCCGCCCGACCGGGCCGGCGGCGTGGAACCACGAGCCGATGGCGCAGACCGCCGCCACCGCGACCAGCCCGAGCGCGAGTCCGTCCCGCCGATGTTCGATCTCGATATCCTTCCGCACTCCGGCACCGCGCCCCGCCAACCTCGCCGCACCGCCCACACCCCGCGACGCGAGGCGCCAGACACCTGACACGCCCCGGCCCACACCGCGTCCCAGGCCGAGCACGGCCGTGGCCGCGACCCCGTGGCCCGCCGGCTTCCGTGCGCGGGGTCGGCGCGCTGGCGCGCGCCGCGAGCCGGGGCGCCCGGACCGTGTCGCCGCCCGGGTACTCGCGGGGGTCCGGCGCGTGGCGCCCGTCTTCGCGCCGGCCGATCGGGTGCGCGCCACGGTGCCACGCGTTCCGGCGCGCGGGCGCGCCGCCGTCGAGGTCTTCCCGGCCATGGCGCCCAGCTTATTCCCTCTGGTCCCATCTGCCCCAGATGCCACACCGCGCGCTCGATCGGTGCCGCAGCGCCAGACGACAAGCGCCCTGTCGCCCCCTCGCCACTTGTGTGTCTGAGGTGACGCCCCGGGGGCTGTTGCGTTTGGTAATAGCGAGTGGAGTTGCCGCGCGCTACGGGTAGGGACGCACCTCGGCGACGGCGGCGACCGGGATCGGCCCGTAGACGTGCGGGAACAGCTCGGCCCCGCTACTACCGGGTGCACTCCCGGGCACCGCCATCTCGTCGACCACGGGGACGTCGAGCAAGGTGGGGTCGATCGACAGCAGCACCGCCGGCTCCGCTACATCCGCGTAGAAAGCATCGAAGACGCCCGCCAGCTGGCCGCGGCGCGAGCAGTGGATGAAGCCCTCGTCCGCCAGGGTCCGGCCGCGCGTCGAGATCCGGTACTCGCCCCGCGCCTTCGCCGACTCCCAGTCGCTCTTCAGGGCGATGTGGTAGATCGGCTCGGCCGCGAACGGCGGACCCGCCGTCATCCCCGTCATATCCGTGAACCCAGCGATAACAGTTACACCGCAAGCACTGTGGGGACGATCATGGGGCGGCGGCGGTAGGTGTTCGACACCCAGCGGCCGACGACCCGGCGGACCGCCTGCGCCACCCGGTGGGTGTCGGTGATGCCGTCGGCCTCGCTCGATGCGAGCTCTGCCTCGACGAGGGGTATCACGCCGTCGAGGGCGGCCGGGTCGTCCGAGAAACCGCGGCCGGAGATCGTCGGCGCCGCGACCGCCCGGCCGGTGGACGCGTCGATCACCACGGTGATCGCGATGAACCCGTCCTCGCCGAGCACTAGCCGGTCGGACAAAGTGGTCTCCCCCACGTCGCCCACGGCGTTGCCGTCGACGTACACCATGCCGACGTCCACATGCCCGACGATGCGGGCGCGCCGGTCGTACAAATCGACCACCGTGCCGTTGGGAGCCAACACCACACGATCCGCGGGCACTCCGGTGGCCTGGGCCAGCTTCGCCTGGGCGCGCAGGTGCCGCCATTCGCCGTGCAGCGGCAGCACGTTACGCGGCTGCACGGCATTGTACATGAACAGCAGCTCCCCGGCCGAGGCGTGGCCGGACACGTGCACCTTCGCGACGCCCTGGTGGATGACGGTGACGCCGAGCGCGGCGAGCTCGTTGATCACGGCGAAGACGCTGGTCTCGTTACCCGGGATCATCGACGACGCGAGGATCACCGTGTCCCCCTCGGACAATGCGACCTGCCGGTGATCGCCGCGCGACATGCGGGACAGCGCGGAAAGCGGCTCCCCTTGCGACCCGGTGGAGATCAGCATGACCTGGTGATCCGGCAGGTCCAGCACCTGGTCGAGCCCCAGCACCAGCCCGTCCGGCACCATCAGCAGCCCGAGCTCGTGCGCGATCTGCATGTTCCGGACCATCGAGCGCCCGACGAACGCGACCTTCCGCCCATGACGGTGTGCCGAGTCGAGCATCTGCTGGACGCGATGCACATGGGAGGCGAACGACGCGACGATCACCCGCTGGCGGGCCGAGCGGATGTAGGTGTCGAGCACCGGCCCGATCTCGCTCTCGGAGGCGACGAACCCCGGGACCTCGGCATTCGTGGAATCGACGCAGAACAGGTCGACCCCCTCGCGGCCGAGCCGGGCGAACCCACCGAGGTCGGTGATCCGGCCGTCCAGCGGCAGTTGGTCGAGCTTGATATCGCCGGTGTGCAACACCGTTCCGGCCGCGGTGGTGATCGCGACGGCCACCGCGTCGGGGATGGAGTGGTTCGCGGCGAAGAACTCGAGCTGGAAGCCGCCGACGGTGTGCCGCTGCCCCTCGGCGATCTCGCGCAGCACGGGCTTGATCTTGTGCTCGCGGCACTTGGCCTCGATCAGGGCGAGCGAGAAGCGAGCACCGTACACGGGGATGTCCTGGCGCAGCCGCAGCAGGAACGGCACGGCGCCGATGTGGTCCTCGTGGCCGTGGGTGATGACGAGCGCGTCGATGTCGTCGATGCGGTCTTCGACGAGCCGGAGGTCGGGCAGGATCAGGTCGACGCCGGGCTGCGCGTCCTCCGGGAACAGCACGCCGCAATCGACGACGAGGAGCCTGCCGCGGAACTCGTAGACCGTCATATTGCGGCCGATCTCGCCGATCCCGCCGAGCGCGACCATGCGAAGCGTGCCGTCCGAAAGACGCGGCGGCAGGCCGCCACGAACGGAATCCCGGCCGGGCCCGGCGGTGGCCGGGCTCCTATCGCCGGCGGTCATCGGGCCGCGCCGGTGATGGTCGCGGCAGCGTCTCCGGCGGCGTCCCCCGCCGTGTCCCTGGCGAGGTCCGCGCGCGCGCCGGCCGAGGCGAGGATCTCCGCGAGTGGGGCGAGCTCCGCGAGGTCCGACTCGATGCGCGAGATCTGTTCCGCGGTCGCCGGGATCTGCGGCAACCGCGGCTGGCCGACCGGGAATCCGGCCAACGCCAGTGCCGCCTTGGCGAAAACCAGACCGGCGCCGCCGCCGGTGCGCGACATGGCCCGATGCGCCGGCATAAGGGCCAGGTGGATGGCGCGTGCGGTGAGGTAGTCTCCGGCGAGTGCCGCATCGACCATGGCGCGCAGGTACGGGCCGACCACATGCGAGATGATGCTCACCACGCCGACGGCCCCGACCGACATCCAGGGCAGGGTCAGCGGATCGTCACCGGAGTAGTACGCGAGATCCGTCGCCGCGAGCACGCGGGAACCGGCGTACAGGTCGCCCTTGGCGTCCTTGACGGCCGTGATCCGCGGATGGTGCGCCAGCTCGATGAGCGTGTTCGGCTCGATCTGCACGACCGCGCGCGGCGGGATGTCGTACAACATCACGGGAAGTGAGCTGGCATCCGCCACGGCCCGGAAGTGCGCGAGCAGGCCAGCCTGCTGCGGGCGCGAATAGTAGGGGCTGACGATGAGCGCGCCGTGTGCGCCTGCGGCAGCGGCCTGGCGGGCCAGGTGGATCGAGTGCGCCGTGTCGTACGTTCCGACGCCGGTGATCACCGTGGCGCGTTCGCCGACTGCCTGCACCGCCTGGCGCACGATCGCGGCCTTCTCCGCGTCGGTGGTGGTGGGCGACTCGCCGGTGGTGCCGTTGACCAAGATGCCGTCGCTGCCCTGATCGACCAGACGCTCGGCCAGCGCCCCGACCTTCTCGACGTCCAGTTGCCCATTGGAGTCGAACGGTGTCACCATCGCGGTCAGCACGGTGCCGAAGGGGCGGCCCGGGCGACCTGCCGGACCAGCCACGAGTTCCGTCATCTCGATCCGCCCAGCCTTCCGTCGGCGCACCCTCGCCATGGCCCTCGCCATGTCAGAGGGAAACCATGTTGTAGTCCAACGCTACCGGTGCCGGGGCGTGCCGGATTCCGTGGCATCGCACCAGGTTGCGTGACGCCATCAATGGCGTCATAATGACGTCATGGATTTGACACCATACCTTCAGCGCTTACGTGACGACCTCCTTGCTGCGGCGTCACTCGGGGACGAGCAGACCCGGCGGGCGGCGGCTTTGCTCTCGACCGCACTGGAGCCGGCCGCGCGGCTCGCCATGATGTCCGCACTGTCCGACCTCGCCGCCGAGGTGACCGGCGCGCTTCAGGACACCACCGTGGATATCCGGCTGGACGGAGCCCAATTGCGGGTGTCCGTAGACCGTCACGACGCACCGGACGACGCCGCCGACTGGGCAGCGCACAGCACCGCTGCCGGGCAGGGCGACCATGCGGGTGAGGACGAGACCGATTTCGGCGGCGAGGATCTGGGCCGGGCGGTTCGTGATGCGAGCGAGGAACTCTCCCGCACCACGCTTCGGCTGGTGCAGAACCTCAAAGCACAGGCCGAACGCGCGGCGAATGCACAGGGCGTCTCGCTCAATACGTACATTCAGCGGGCTGTATCCGACGCGGTCCGTTCTGCCGGCGGTCGCCGCGGTCGCGGGCCGCACACCGTTTCCGGATTCGTCCAGGGCTGAGCGCCGTCATGCACACGTTCGAAACCCCCGGTCCGCTGACGATCGAGATCCACAACCAGGCCGGTGAGATCCGTCTGGAGCTGGCCGACACGACGACCACCACGGTTGAGTTCTCCGTGGCCGGGGACCCGCCCGTGCCGTGGCTGCAGGAACTGTGGGGCAGCTTCGGCGGACCCGGACGGGCTCCGTTCGATGCGCAGGCGATCGACCGGGCGATCGCCGATTTCAGCCCGGCAGCCGACGGTGGTGGACGCGGCGGCAGGCTCTTCGTCGACACGCGCCCGGCGGTGTCCGGCTGGCGCAGGCGGATCGATGTTCGCATCATCGCACCACGTTTGTCCGAGGCGCGGCTGCACGGGCAGGCGACCGACGTACGCATCGTCGGCGCCGTCGGCCCGCTCACGGTGCACACCGCGTCGGGCGACGTGACCGCCGACGAGTGCTCGGCCGACGCCCGATTGACCATGGCGTCCGGTGACGTCGTTCTGGGGTCGGTCGCCGGAAATGCGTCGCTGCGATCGGTATCGGGGGACGTGCGGATCGGCGCGGTCTCCGGGCGCGCCGAGGTGCAGAGCACGTCCGGAGACGTGCGGATCGGGTCGGTCGGCGGCGATGCCACCGTGCGGACGGTTTCGGGCGACGTCACGATCGCCGAGGCACGCCGCGGAGCGGTACGCATCGCCACCGTGTCCGGCGGCGTCGACATCGGGTTGCGGGAGGGCGCCCTGGCGTCCGTGGGGCTGAGCAGCATGAGCGGCCGTATCCACAGCGATCTAGCGGTCGAAACGGATCGGCCGGCCGCGCCGGACTCGAACGAACCCGGCGCGGCGCAGCGACGCACCGATGTCGATATCCGGGTGAAGACGGTGTCCGGCGACATCCGGCTACGGCGGGGCAGTCACGCCGGTGGCGCGCGGTCCGCACCCTAGCGCGGTCTACGCGGCCGGTCGCCCGATGCGGACTTTCCACACCTCGGGGCCTTGTTCCAGGTACTCCCAGGTGTAAGCGCCGGTGTGTTCCGCCTCGAACTGGTAATAGAGCGGCTTTGGGTCATGGTCGTTGATGAGGATGAACCCCTGACCCGGGACCAGGGCCCCGTAGTTCTCGAAGATCATGGTGTGCCGCCGGGCCGGAGGCTCCGCCCGGACGTCCAGCGGGTAATCGGCTGCGTCGGTGCTCACTCGTGTTCCTTTCTGGGGAGGATCAGTCGCCGGTTGCCGACTCGCGGCCCTGCGGGAGTTTCGCCAGGTAATGCATCGTGCCGTTGATCCGCTCGGCCTGGCGGGGACAGTCCTTCAGCACCCACCACGCTTTGGCGGCGACACGGGAAGCCTGGTCGGGCTCCCCCGCCGCGCCGAGCGCGCGCACGGCCTTGACCAACAGGTCGGTGAGGCCGGCGATTGTCGCCGCGTCCGGCGCCTGCGTCGCTGCGTGCGCGCGATCGGCAGTCCTGCCTTCGGGTGAATCGGTTTCTGTCATGGGCTGCGTGGACGTCACCGCATCCAGCCCAACTCGATCTTGGCCTGATCGCTCATCAGCTCCGGGCCCCAGGGCGGATCCCAGACGATGTCGACCTTGATGGTGGCCACCCCCGGCAGACCCCAGAGGGCGCGGTGGATGCTGTCCTCGATGTATCCGGCCAGCGGGCACCCGGGCGTGGTGAGCGTCATCGTGATCAGGACCTCGCCGTCCACCACACGAATCCCGAAGACCAGACCGAGATCGACGATGTTGACACCGATCTCGGGGTCGATCACCTGGTACAGAAGATCCGCGACCGTTGCCCGCGTGACCTGACCCCCCAGCAGTCCGAGGGCGTCACCCGCCGTGGCGGTCGCCTCTTCGACCGGGGAGGCGGGCTCCTCGATCGTCGGCGTAATGATCGTGCGCATGTCTCCAGGGTGCTGGCCGGACGAATATTGCACAAGCCCCTGTGACTTATTCATCCCCCGCCCGGGCCTACCGGGCCACCCGGGGCCATCCGGCGTCCGCCCGAACGGCCGCACCCGGGCCGCGCACCGCCGGGCCGCTACGGGCAGGCATGATGAGTCGTTGAATCTGCCCGGATCGAGCCGACGCGAAGGGGGTGCCGCCATGGGCCCGCACGAACGGTGGACCGCGCTCCTCGACATCCTGGGCCGGGACGGCCGCCTCGATGTGGGCAAGGCCGCGACGGAACTAGGCGTCTCCGCAGCGACGATCCGACGCGACCTCGATCACCTGTCCGAGCAGCAACTGCTCACCCGCACCAGGGGCGGCGCGGCGCCCGCGAGCGTCGCCTACGACCTTCCTCTGCGCCACAAGTCGAGCCGGTTTGCCGAACAGAAGAGTCGGATCGGCGCGGCAGCCGCCGCCCTCATCCCCGCCGGATCCGTGGTGGGGATCAATGGCGGGACCACGACGTCGCAGGTGGCGCGCGCGCTGGTGACGCAGCCCGTTCTCGCCCCGGCACCTGGCTCCGGCGGCGGTGTCGAGGCCGTCATGGACGAGGGAATCGTCTATACGATCGTGACGAACGCGCTGAACATCGCGAACGACATGGCGGTGCGGCGCACGGTGAAACTGGTGGTGACGGGCGGGGTCGCGCGGCCGAGTTCCTACGAGCTGGTCGGGCCGCTGGCGGAGCCGACGTTGGTGCGCGTCCACCTCGACTACGCGGTGCTCGGCGTGGACGGGTTCGACATGAAGGTGGGGGCGACCGCGGACCATGAGGGCGAGGCCGCGGTGACGGCGCAGATGGTCGCCAGGGCCTCGCGCGTGATCCTGGTGGCCGACTCGAGCAAGCTCGGCCGCGCGTCGTTCGCCCGGGTGTGCACCGCCGATGCCGTCGCAGTCCTCGTCACCGACACGGACGCGGATGACGCCTTCCTCGCGGAGGCGCGCGCGGCCGGGATCGAGGTCGTGGTCGCCTGAACACGTCCCGGTCGGGGACTCGAGGGACACTGCGACAGACGCACGAAGGGTGAGGTCCATGGCACGAGCGCGCGTGCGGCCGGCGCTGCCGGATGACACCATGCTGCTGGCCACGTTGCAGCGCACCTGGTGGCAGGACGCCTATGCCCACCTGTTGCCGCCGAGCGTGCTGGCGGTGGAACTCGACCAGCTCGCTGATGCCTGGGCGGCGCAGCTCGTCGGAGCCCGAGCCCTGATCGCCGAGGAGAGCACGCACCCCGTCGGGTTCGCCCTCGTCGATCCGCACATTCGGGAGGGCGGTCTCGGCCACATCGAGGTGCTCGGCGTCGTTCCGCGGTGGGCCCGGCGGGGCCACGGTGGCCGGCTGCTCGCCGAGTGCGCTCGTGTCTTGCATGACGCCGGCGCACATACCGGGGTGTGGTGGGCCGTGGAATCGGACGAGTCGATCGCCGCGTTCCTCGCGGGGGTGGGCTGGCAGCCGTCCGGCAAGCGGCGGGTGCTCGACACGGGCGAGGGACATCTGACGGAGATCCAATACTCCGGCACGCTGCATCTGCGCCTGGAGGACCTACCAGGGGAAGACCCGCACCCAGGGGATCCACACGTCGGCGATACCGAGTAACGAATGGCGTCATACCTGGTCGGTGCGCGCCGACCGGCGCCGGCGGCGCCCGCGTCAGACGTCGAGCAGGGATTCCAGGCCGACGGTGAGACCCGGCCGCTGCCCGACCGCGCGGATCGCCGCGCGCACACCCGGCATGAACGACG
The DNA here is from genome assembly GCA_017848755.1 of Nakamurella sp. GTDB lineage: Bacteria > Actinomycetota > Actinomycetes > Mycobacteriales > Nakamurellaceae > Nakamurella. Next base: position 10,296 of record JAFIHI010000087.1, read on the forward strand.
ACCTGGTCAAGGAATCGTGCCGAATGGTCAACGTCTCCCCTTCGGAGCCGAACAGCAACTCCAGATGGGCGACCAGACCCGGCATGCGGACGGCGTGCACGTGGATCCCGTCCACGGTCGCGCCGCGGGCTCCGCCCGTGTCACGTGTCGTGACATCAGGCACCGGGCCGAGACCGGCATCGGCGCGAGCCTGCGCCATGGAGCGGGCGGCGTTGATCGCCGTGCCCGATGGCGCGTCGACCTTTCCCGCATGATGCAGTTCGACGATCTCTGCCGACTCGAAGAACCGCGCCGCCATGCTTCCCAGCCGCATGGCGAGGACCGCCCCGATCGCGAAGTTCGGCACCACCATGACGCCGATCCGCGGATCGTCGCCGAGCCAGCCCCGGACTGTCTCCAGGCGATCCGCCGTGAACCCGGAAGTCCCGACCACACAATGGATCTCGTGCGCGATGGCGAAGGAGATGTGGTCCATGACGGCATCCGGATGCGTAAAGTCGACCAGGACGCCAACCCCTGCGTCCGTGAGCGCGTCCACCGGATCGTCGCGGTCGAGCGCGGCGACCAGGCTCATGCCCGGCTCCGCCTCGACCATCCGGCACACCTCGACCCCCATGCGGCCGTGCGCTCCGAGAAGGCCCACGCGATAACCGGTTTCGTTCATCGTCAGCTCCTCGCACTCGGTGACCAGACCGGTCGGCGCGCCAGGGCGCGGAGCGGCTCGGGCAGTTCCCGCACGCGGGAATACGGTCCGGCCACGGCTACGGTGAGCGGCCGGGTAAGCAGCCGCCGCGCCATCGCGGTCACGTCCTCTCGAGTCACACCGCGTATCGCGTCGAGCTCGTCGTCGAGTGGCAGGTACTGGCGCGCGGTCAGCACCCGGCGGCCCAGCCGGTTCATCCGCGAGTCGTTGTCCTCCAACCCGAGCACCGTGCCGCCGCACAACTGCCCACGCGCGAGCGCGAGCTCGTCGCCGGTGAACCCGTCCGTCGCGACCGCTTCGAGCTCGCGCCGGATCAGGTCGGCCACGGTGCCGAGGTTCGCCGGCTGGCACGCGGCATACATCGACCAGGAGCCGGTGTCCGCGTATGCGGACGTCGAGCTGTAGCAGCTGTAGGTCAGGCCGTTCTGCTCGCGGATGCGCTGGAAGAGCCGGGAGCTCATACCGCCGCCGAACGCCGCCGAGAGCACTGCCAATGCGAACCGGTCCGGGTGGTGCCGCGGCAGTGCGGGAACGCCGAGGGTGAGGTGCGCCTGTTCGATGTCCCGGGTGACGACCCGTACCGACGGGCCCGGGTCGGCGAAACCGGCGCCCGCCCGCGCCGGCTGGGGGCCCTGCGCCGGGTCGAGCCGGCCCGCGAAGGCAGCCCGCACCCAGCGCACGACGTCACGGTGTGCCACTCCGCCCGCGACGGCGACCACCATCGACCGGGGGTCGTAGCGGCGCCGGTAGTAGCCGTGCACCTGGCGCCGGCTCAACGCGGCGACGGACTGTGCCGTGCCGCTCACCGGGTCGCCGACGGGATGGCCGGCAAACAATCGCGCGGCGAACGCCTCGGCCAGGCTGTCGTCCGGATCGTCATCCCGCATGGCGATCTCGTCGAGGATGACGCTGCGTTCCGTCTCGACGTCGGCTGCAGCGATGCGTGCATTGAGCACGACATCGCACACGACGTCGACGGCGGTGGCCGCGTCATGCGCCAGCACGTGCGCGTAGTAGCAGGTGTACTCGTGCGCCGTGAACGCGTTGAGCTCGCCGCCGACGGCGTCGATGCTACCCGCGATCTGGACCCCGGTGCGGGCCTTCGTCCCTTTGAACAACAGATGCTCGAGATAGTGGGACACGCCGGCCAGCGAGCCCGCTTCGTCTACCGAGCCGACACCGACCCACACGCCGATCGAGGCGCTGCGGGAGGCCGGCATCGTCTCGGTGACCACCCGCAACCCGCCCGGGAGCACCGACAGTGCGACCGCGGAGTCGCCCGGGCCCCGCTCCAGAATCCTGGGGCGGGGCAACCTGGGCGACACGTGCGGTGCGGTGGATGCGCAGATCAGGCGTCGGCCTTGTCGTGCGACTGCTCGGCCGCGGCATCGGCGACGGGCACCAGCGAGATCTTTCCCCGACCATCGATGTCGGCGATCTCCACCTGCAGTTTGTCGCCGACGTTGACGACGTCCTCGACCTTGCCGATCCGCTTGCCGTGGCCGAGCTTCGAGATGTGGACGAGCCCGTCACGACCCGGGAGCAGCGAGACGAACGCGCCGAAAGCGGTCGTCTTGACGACCGTGCCGAGGAAACGCTCGCCGACCTTCGGCAGCTGCGGGTTCGCGATGGCGTTGATCCGATCCACGGCGGCCTGGGCAGCAGCCCCGTCGGACGCGGACACGAACACGGTGCCGTCGTCCTCGATGGCGATCTCGGCGCCGGTCTCCTCGGTAATCGAGTTGATCATCTTGCCCTTCGGCCCGATCACTTCACCGATCTTGTCGACCGGCACCTTGATCGTGGTGATCCGCGGTGCATAGGGGCTCATCTCATCCGGGGAGTCGATGGCCTCGGCCATCACGCCGAGGATCGTCAACCGGGCGTCCTTCGCCTGGTTCAGCGCGGCCGCGAGGACCTCCGACGGGATGCCGTCCAGCTTCGTATCGAGTTGCAGCGCGGTGACGAAGTCCTTGGTGCCGGCGACCTTGAAGTCCATGTCGCCGAACGCGTCCTCGGCACCGAGGATGTCCGTCAACGCCACGTACTGCATTTTGGGCCCCTCGGCCGTGTCCACGGAATCGGACACCAGGCCCATCGCGATACCGGCCACCGGGGCCTTCAACGGCACACCGGCGTTCAGCAGGCTCATCGTCGATGCACAGACCGAACCCATCGACGTGGAGCCGTTGGATCCGAGCGCCTCGGAGACCTGCCGGATCGCATACGGGAACTCTTCGCGGCTCGGCAGCACGGGCACCAGCGCGCGCTCGGCCAGCATGCCGTGGCCGATCTCGCGACGCTTCGGCGAGCCGACGCGGCCGGTCTCCCCCGTCGAATACGGCGGGAAGTTGTAGTTGTGCATGTAGCGCTTCTTGGTGATGGGCGACAGCGTGTCGAGCTGCTGCTCCATGCGCAACATGTTGAGCGTGGTGACACCGAGGATCTGCGTCTCGCCGCGTTCGAACAACGCCGAGCCGTGCACCCGCGGCACGAAGCCGACCTCGGCCGACAGGGTGCGAATGTCCGCGAGACCGCGGCCGTCGATGCGCACCTTGTCGCGCAGGATGCGCTGCCGGACGACCTTCTTCGTCAGCGCCTTGAACGCGCCGGCGATCTCGGACTCCCGGCCGGCGAACCGCTCGCCCAGCGCATCCAAGAGATCGGCCTTGATCTCGTCGGTCGCGCTCTCGCGATCCAGCTTGTCGGCGATTTGCATGGCGGCACCGAGTCTGTCGGCCGCGAGGCCGGCGACAGCGTCATACACGTCGCTCTGATACGGCGGGAACAACGGGAACTCACCGGTCGGTTTCGACGCCTTGGCGGCGAGCTCGGACTGCGCCTCGCACAGCGCCCGCAGGAACGGCTTCGCGGCCTCCAGACCGGCCGCCACCACCTCTTCGGTCGGAGCGGTCGCGCCACCGGCCACCAGTTCGACGGTTCGCTCAGTGCCCTCGGCTTCGACCATCATGATCGCGACATCGGAGGAGCCGTCGGCGCCTTCGACGACTCGGCCCGCAACGACCATGTCGAAGACGCTGCGCTGCATCTCCTCGTAGGTGGGGAACGCGACCCACTGGCCCTGTCCGGACTCGTCAGTGATCAGCGAGATGCGGGTGCCGGCGACCGGCCCCGAGAACGGAAGCCCCGCAATCTGTGTCGACGCGGAGGCCGCGTTGATGGCCAGCACGTCATAGGCGACGTTCGGGTTGACCGCCAGCACCGTGATGACGACCTGCACCTCGTTGCGCAGCCCCTCGACGAAGGACGGGCGCAGCGGGCGGTCGATCAGCCGACAGGTGAGGATCGCCTCGGTGGACGGTCGCCCCTCGCGGCGGAAGAACGAGCCGGGGATGCGCCCGACCGAGTACATGCGCTCTTCGACATCGACGGTGAGCGGGAAGAAGTCGAACTGCTCCTTCGGGTGTTTGCCCGCGGAGGTCGCGGACAGGACCATGGTGTCCTCATCGAGGAAGGCAGCGACGGAACCGGCTGCCTGGCGGGCAAGATGGCCGGTCTCGAAGCGGATGGTGCGAGTGCCGAAACTGCCGTTGTCGATGACGGCGGTCGCGCTCGTAGCGGTGGGGTCGGACATGAATCTCCTTGGGTGAACGGACCAGAGCCGCTGCCCGAGGTCGCCACGCGAATGCCGGCCATCGATCGAAGCAACCGGGGCGGTATCCCGCTCCGGTGGCCACTACCGAGGACCGGCCGTGATCGCGGGTCGGATCGGGTGGTGCTGCGTCTGGCGGTACTAACTGGTATGGACTTGTGCGTGCTCGTCGGTACGTGTGGCGTCTGCGTCAGCGTCCGGGGACGCCAACGCGGTAGCCGTCGGGGGAGCCCGCGTCACGGTGCTCCCCCGACGCTCGCTATCGGCGCAGGCCGAGTCGGTCGATGAGCGAACGGTAGCGTTCGATGTCGACCTGCTGGAGGTGGCGGAGCAGCCGTCGGCGACGGCCTACCAGGGCCATCAGGCCGCGCCTGGTGTGGTGATCGTGCTTGTGTTCCTTCAGATGCTCCGTCAGGCCGCTGATCCGGCGGCTGAGCAGGGCGACCTGCGCCTCGGGTGAGCCGGTGTCGGTGTCGTGCAGACCGTATTCGGCAAGGATGGACTTCTTCTCGTCGGCGGTGAGCGCCACGGGTGTACTCCTCGTACTCTCGGTCCGTGCGCTGCCCGCACCGGACGCATGCCGGGGGGATGACGGTGCCGGCCGCCACGGACTGAGGCCGGACCCAACCGGACATACTACCAGGGGCAGGCCATCGGCCGGGCCGTCCGGCGCCGGGCGGGGAGAGGGAGGCGATGCGGTGATCGAGCATTGGCGAGGTTTGGATCAGATCCCGGCCGGCTGGGGTCGCTGTGTGCTCACGATCGGGGTGTTCGACGGCGTCCATCGAGGACATCAGGCCCTTATCGGGGCGGCGGTCGAGCGGGGCCGCGAGCTGGGCCTCCCGGTCGTCGTGATGACCTTCGACCCGCATCCCGCGTCGGTGGTCCGCCAGGGGCACCATCCCGCGCTGTTGTCCACGCTGCGACGGCGCGCCGAGTTGGTCGGCTCGCTCGGCGCCGATGTGTTCCTCGTGCTGCCGTTCACGCCGGCCGTGGCCGCGATTCCCGCGGAATCGTTCGTGCACGATGTGATCGTCGAGCGGCTGCACGCCGCTTGTGTCGTGGTCGGCGAGAACTTCCGTTTCGGTCACCGGGCGGCGGGCAGCGTCGCGTTACTCGAGAACCTGGGACTGCGGTTCGGGTTCACGACCCTGGGCGTCGCGCTTGTCGGTGAGGATGGGGTCACCGTCAGCTCGACGTACGTCCGGTCGTGCGTCGCTGCCGGGGACGTCGCGGCGGCCGCCGAGGCGCTCGGCCGACCCCATCGCATCGACGGGTTCGTGGTCCATGGCGAGGGCAGGGGCGGTGCGCAGTTGGGTTACCCCACAGCGAATCTCGACCCGGAGCCGTTGTCCGCGATCCCGGCGGACGGCATCTACGCGGGCTGGTTCCTGTTGGGGTCGCGTCGCAGCCCCGCCGCGATCTCGATCGGCTCGAATCCCACCTTTTCGGGCGACGTGCGCACCGTCGAGGCGTTCGTGCTCGATGAGGGCGGCAACTTCTACGGGCGACGGGTCGCGCTGGAGTTCGTGCAACGGCTGCGCGGCATGGAAAGGTTCGATTCGCCCGAGGATCTCATCGCGCAGATCGGGCGGGACGTGGCGCGCACGCGGGAGATACTGGGCGTCACGTGACGTTGTGACGGGCGGGGCTGCGGTCGTCCGGCGGGGCGCGGGTCTCGCGATGAGCGAACCGCGCCCCAGCCCCGATCGCTGCGGCTCCGTCATCCCCGGGAGCTGTGTCATCTTCCGGAGCTGTGTGATCTTCCGGAGCTACGTCATCTCCGGGAGCTGATATTTCGCGACCAGCGATGCCGCCTCCAGGCGCGATCGCACCCCCAATTTCGTCAAGACGGCCTGCACGTGCGTCCGCACTGTCATGGTCGAGACGCCGAGTTCGACGGCCATGGCGAAGGTGCCCTTGCCCTCGACAATCATCTGCAGGCACTCCCGTTGCCGCGGCGTCAATGCTGCCACGAGCCGGCGAAACTCGGCCTGCTCGCCCGGGCGCGACGCGGCCGTCCGATCGAAGGAACCCTCGACCACGATCTCACCGTCGGCGACCCGGGCGATGGCCTCGAGTAGTTCGACAGGACCACGAGACTTGTGTACATAACCTGCGGCACCCGCAGCGAGCGCGGACCGCATGACGTCGGACGATGTGTCGGCGGTACGGATCACGATCTTGGTCGACGGGGACTGCGTCGCCAAGCGCTCGATCATGCCGACATCATGGCCATCACGCAAGACGAGGTCGATGATGCACAGTTCGGCATCGTACTTTCGGATCCAGTCGCGGACCGCGGCGTGCAGGGGCGGCGCAATCCGCGCGTGGTATCCGTGCCGCTCCAGCAGATCGGCCAGATAGGCAATAACCAGCACATCGATATCTGCAAGGACGACGGTCCCGGGCTTTTTCATCATTGCACCTCTATGGCGCCGCATCACGGCGTGGAATGCTCCGCGCACGTGCGCCACCGCGTATCGAGGCTAACGGCTCGTGGTGGCGTTCGCGAGTCGCCGGATGGCCGGGAGGCTCGTCGTGGTCCCGAATGCTCACACTCGAATGGTGACAGCCCCGGGAGGAACTTACCTGAGGCAACGTCGTGTGGGCGGTCGGGCCCTCGCGCCGTGGGTGTCGCTGCCGCCGATCTGAGAAGGGATCGCGGCCAGCAGACATCGGCCCGCGGCAGCGACGCGGAGCTGACCGGCGACCCCGAGGTGCGCGCCGATGGCTCGGACACGTCCGCGGACCGTGTACGGCGACAGCGAGAGCCGGGCTGCGATGCGGGTCACGGTCACGCCGTCACACAGCAGACGCAGGATGTCGACGTCAGCACGGCTGAGCGCGGCGAGCTGGGCCTGCGCTTCGCGTCGCTGGACACGGCGGGCACGGAGCGTCTCGAGTACGGCGCCCTGCATCTGGCCGCCGATGACGACGTGTCCGCGGTGGGCGCTCACCAGGACCTCGCACAGATCTTCCGTGGGACACTCGGCCGGCACGATTCCCGCGGCCCCCGATTCGAGAACCTGCGCTGCGTACTCCGGGTCTCGCGAGTCGCTGACAATCACCACGGGCGTACCGATGCCGCGATAGTGGATGGCCTCGAACAGGTCGGCGAGGTCTTCACCGCCGCGGTCATCGTCGTACACGACCGCGACATCGACGCCACCGCCGAGGCATGTCAAGGTTCCGGTCAAGGTGGAGGTGGCGAACGTTCGGCGCGCGATGTGGCGGCGCTCGAGGACGGCGGCCGTCGCGGCTGCGATCAACGGCTCACGATGGCACACCAGTACCGAAGCCATCGTGGGGGCGATATCCATCGCGATCATCCCCTGCCCTGCCGCGACCGCATGTCCCCCGCGGCGTACGCGGCCGCCTGCAGGCGGCTGTGGACGGCGAGTTTCGACATGAGTCGCTGCGCATGCGTGCGGACCGTGTTCGCAGTGATACCGAGCCGCGCGGCGATTTCCTTGGTGGAGAGCCCACTTTCGATGCCGCGGAGCACATCGTGCTCACGTTCGGTGAGCGTGTCGACGGGACTCGGCGAGCCGAGCTCCGATACGGCGTCGGGGGGCTGGACAAGCTGCCGAGACAACGCCCACATGCGGCCTGATGACGGACTGAACACCACGTCACGAAGGGTCTCCGGCCCCGCCTGCGACGTGATGACGGTGATCGGGGCGCTACCGAAGAGATCGGCGAGGTCTTCCTCGCCGGAGACCACACACACCAATCGGGGCCGGTCGACGGGAGGCCGCCGGGCCAGCCGAGCGAACATCCGACCCGCTGCCGGAGCGTCGTCGGGGGTGATCCCGACGATCACCACATCGATCTGCGGGCTGGCGATGACCTGCGCTACGTCGCGCGTGGTGCGACCGACGGCCGCGACCTCGACGTCGCCTGCTCCGTCGAGCAACGCGCCGAGCCCCTCGGCCACGATCGGCCGGCGATCGAAGATGGCCACGCGCAGCACCGGTGTCGGGGCGGGCGGAGAAACAGGGGCTGCGACGGGAGCGCGCACGTCAATAGGCATGGCAACTGCCCCTGGCTCGATGGTGCGGGCACTGGCGACGCCACACCGGCCGCGGCACCTCGCGCCGCCGATCGATGGAGCCGCACCCCAGCCGACACGAACGTGCGCTGTCGAGCGCACGGATGCACCCTTTCGGCGTGCCATCGGTACGGTATGACTCCCGAATTTCTCTATTTTGCACGGATTCTCTCCTCCAACTCACCCGAATGACACTTCGACAGTATGCGAACATCACGCTTCGCACATACGGCAATGGAAGGAATCCATCTCATACAAATCGATGAGTCCGATGGTCCGTACGAACGCGGCGACGCCACACTGACGCTGGCTCGATGCGTTGCCCGATTCGGCGCGGTGCCGGAAGCGCCGTCGGCCACGCACTGCGAGGGAAGGGAGCACGGCATGTCCGGGATCGTTGCTGTTCGCGGCCGTCGCGCGGCATCCGACGTGCTCGTTCGACTCAAGGGGCTGGAGTACCGCGGCTACGAGTCGGCCGGCCTCGCCGAGCTCGCCGCAGACCACAGCATCCATGTCGCGCGGTCGATCGGCCCGATCGACGCGCTCATCGACCGGATCGCCCACGAGAACCGACCTGCGACGGCCGGGCGGCTGGCCATCGGGCACACGCGGTGGGCGACCCATGGAACGGTCGCAGTCCGCAACGTGGATCCGCTGTCGGACTGCGATCACCGGGTGACGGTGGTGCACAACGGCACGCTCGACAACGCTGCCGACCTGCGGCGAGAGCTGGAGGGCTCGGGCCATCGGTTCGAATCGGACGTCGACAGTGAGGTCATTCCGCACCTCATCGAGCAGGGCCTCGTCGACGGCGCGACAGCTTTTGAGGCGTTTCAGAGCGCTGTGCGACGGCTGCGCGGCACGTGGGCCATCGCGGCACTCATCGCGAGGTCCAACGCGATCTATCTCGCTCGTCAGCGATTGCCGCTGATGGTGCGCGGAACGGTCGGACGCTTCGCCGCCGCATCGGACGCGACGGCGACGGCTGGCGTCCGCGGACCGCTGCGCATCTTCGAGGACGGCACCATCGCCGAGTTGGGGACCCAGTGGCGCTGGGCCGGAAGCGCCGCGAAAGGGCCGGCGCCGGTGGTGCTCACCGATGACGCACATCCCGCGTCGGCCGGTTGGTGCACCACCGCTGCCGCGACATGGGACCACGCATTGAACAGCGCCGTCGCGGATATCGACGAACAGGGCAGGCTGGTCGAGCGCCTCGTCGCCGAGATGATCGAGGAGTTGCCCTCGCCTCGGCTTCCGACGCTGCTCGGCCCACGAACTCCGAACCGCATCGTTCTGCTTGGCTGCGGTGCATCTCACCACGCGGCGCAGGTGGCTGCGCGTGTGGTGCGCATCGTCGCGCGAATCGATGCCTGCGCGGTGGTGGCTTCGGAGTTCGACAAGACACTGGTGGCCCCGTTCGACGTCGTGGTCGCCTTCTCCGAATCGGGGCAAACGGCGCATCTTCTAGCAGCTCTCGACCAGGTCGACACGCCTGTCCTGGCTATTACGGGCCATTCGCAGTCGCCCCTCGCGCGACGCGCGAACGCCGTCATCGACACCCACGTCGGCCGCGAGCGTGGCGCGGCCGCGATGAAAACGTTCACCAGTCAGGTGCTGTGCGGGATCCGATTCGCGCTGAACGCCGCCATCGAGAACGGGCTGAGTTCACGCGCCCGGCGCGCTGCATCGCTACTCGCCATGGTTCCGCACGAGTTTTCCGCAGCGATCGAGCAGCGCAGCCCGATCAGCGACAATGACGCCCGCGTCCTCGCGGCGGAACCCGGTTGGGTGTTCCTGGGCACGGGGGCGAGCCTGCCCTACGCCGCAGAGGGCGCACTCAAGCTCAACGAGCTCGGCTGCCGGTGGGCCGCGAGCATTCCCGCCGCGGAGCTGACTCATGGCCCGCTGGCGCTGGTCGCGCAGGGGGCACCGGCGGTGCTGATCGACGACGGCACACCACGCTGCGCAACGGCACGGTCCGAACTGCTGGCGCGCGGCGCCCGAGTGATCACGCTCGGCCCCCCGCGCCCCACCAGCACCGAGGAGTTCGGCCGCCAGGTGCCGTGGGGCCCGCTCGACGTCGTGCCCAGGCTGCAGTACCTGGCGCTGTCGATTGCGGGGGCCCGGCGACAACGCGCTGACAGACACGGCCCTGTTGCTACGTCCACCAACTGAACCTGCGGCACTGCGCGGGCACCCACTTTTGGGGGTTCCGTGACTCGCACCGCGTCACCGATGATCGCCCCAGGGCCACGGCTTACTGGAGGTGCCATGAGAGTGCGCATCGGCTACGCGCCCGGTGTCTTCGATCTGTTCCACATAGGGCACCTCAACATCTTGCGAAATGCACGACTCAATTGCGACTACCTCATCGCCGGGGTGGTCTCTGATGAGATGTGTGTATTGGCGAAAGGCACTAAGCCCGTCATTCCACTCGTCGAACGCCTTGAAATCGTCAACAGCATCAAATATGTCGATCAAGTGGTTGCAGAGACATTACCGGAGAAGTTGGACACATGGCGGGAGATCGGATTCACCGTCATCTTCAAGGGTGACGATTGGCGCGGAACGGCCAAGGGTCAGAAGCTTGAGCGGGACTTCGCATCGGTAGGTGTCGAGGTGGCATATCTTCCCTATACCGTGCACACGTCGAGCACCATCCTCCGACGAGCGCTCCGCCTCTTGGACGGCGGCGATCGCCCCTCCCTGGTAGCGAGTTCGTCATCGATATCGGCAGACACATGGTGACGACGCACATGGTGACCACAATCTCGGGTGGGGATCCCCCGTCCGCACCGGCGAACGTGGAACTGGACACCCCACGCAAGCGGCTCCCTGATCCGGAAGGGGTGTATTCGCGTGCGCCGGCCGTATGACGGCGGCTCAGACCTCACGCGCCGGGGAACATCGCCCGCGAGGATCGCGAGCAGCGACCCCGACCGCGCCGTACCCGATTGGGCTCGAAGATTCAGTCGCAACCTGGCGATCACCGATGCGCTTTCCATCGGGTGGGCCGCAGTGGGAGTGCAGATGGTTCGGATTCCGGGAATCGATTCCCACTCGGCTATAGCACCACCTGACATCGCGTCGATCGCATTGACCGTGGGAACGGCCGTGCTGTGGTTCGGGGCACTCCAATTGACCGGCAGCAGGGACCATCGGTTTATCGGGTTGGGAGCCACCGAATACAAGCGCGTCGCCCGCGCGACGCTTTCGGTATACGGCAGTCTAGCGCTTTGCTCCTATGCCTTCGATCTCCGAGTGCCGCGACAATACGTATTGCTGATGATGCCGGTCGGCCTCGTGGCGCTCTTATTGAGTCGGTTCCTGTGGCGCCGGTGGCTTCATCTACGGAGGTCTTCCGGCGAAATGATGACACGCGTGCTCGCCGTCGGTGACCAACGCACCGTCAACGACCTCGTCCGGGACCTACGACGCGCGCCGATGTCGGGATACGTCGTTGTGGGTGCATGCGTACCAGCAGGGACAGATTGCTCCAGTGTCGATATCCCGATAGCGGGAGATTTGGCCCACGTCGTTTCGACGGTACAGCGAATCGACGCCGACGCGGTGGCCGTGACGGCCAGCGGTGCGTTCGGAGCCGACGATGTTCGCAGGCTCGGCTGGGAGCTGGAGGACACCACCGCGGAACTCATGCTGGCGCCGGCCTTGACGAACATCGCTGGTCCGCGAATTCACACTCAGCCGGTCGCGGGTCTGCCGTTGATACATGTCGCGCGACCCACATATCACGCTGCCAATCAGTTGCTCAAGCGGAGTCTTGACCTGCTGCTAGCGGTCCTCCTGCTCATCCTTCTTCTCCCGGTGTTCGTTGTCACGGCCATAGCGATCAAAGTGGGCAGCGCGGGGCCGGTCTTCTTCCGGCAAGTGCGAGCCGGGCTCGGGGGTTCCACTTTCCGGATCCTGAAGTTCCGCTCCATGGTTCCCGACGCGGAACTGCGCCTGACCGAAACGGAGTACCGAGCCCGGGATGCCGGCAACGAAGTCATGTTCAAGGTCAGGAACGATCCGCGGGTGACGGCTGTTGGTCGATTCATCCGTAGGTACAGCATCGACGAACTCCCACAACTCCTGAATGTCATCGCCGGTTCTATGAGCCTGGTCGGGCCGCGGCCACCCTTGATGCGAGAGATCGAGCTCTACGGTGCAGACGCACGTCGGCGACTGCTGGTGAAACCCGGCATGACGGGCCTCTGGCAGGTATCCGGCCGGTCCGACCTGACCTGGGACGACACGGTGAGGCTGGATATGTACTACATCGAGAACTGGTCCCTCACCGTTGACCTGGTCATTCTCTGGAAGACAGCGAAGGCAGTCCTGGCGCCGGAAGGTGCGTATTGATGGACATTACCCGCCCCTCGCGCCTTGCTCCCAGTCCCCGGAGGGCATCATGAACCGTTGCGCGCTCATCACCGGAATCACCGGTCAAGACGGCTCCTATCTGGCCGAACTCCTCCTCCACAAGGGGTATGACGTCCACGGCGTGATCCGACGATCCTCGACGTTCAACACCCAGCGGCTCGATCACCTCTACAAAGACCCGCACGACGCCGCGGCGCGGCTCTTCCTGCACTACGGGGATCTCGGCGACGGTTCGCGCTTGGTCACTCTTCTCGACAAGGTGCGTCCCGACGAGGTCTACAACCTGGCGGCGCAATCGCATGTCCGCGTCTCGTTCGACGAGCCCGAGCACACCGCTGACACCGTCGCCGTCGGAACTGTCCGGCTCTTGGAGGCGGTGCGTATGGTGGGCATAACGCCGCGCTTCTACCAGGCCTCGACGTCGGAGATGTTCGGCGCTACGCCACCACCGCAATGCGAGTTGTCTCCGTTCGCACCGCGCTCTCCCTATGCCGCATCGAAACTCTTTAGTTACTGGATCACCAAGAATTACCGTGAAGCGTACGGGCTCTTCGCCGTCAACGGGATTCTTTTCAACCATGAGTCGCCGCGACGCGGCGAGACTTTCGTGACCCGTAAGATCACACGGGCTGTCGCACGGATCAAAGCCGGGTTGCAGAAGGACCTCTACCTCGGCACTTTGAACTCCGTCAGGGATTGGGGATATGCACCCGAGTACGTCGAGGGCATGTGGCGGATGCTCCAGACGGCGGAACCGGCCGACTACGTCCTGGCAACAGGAATCGGGCACACCATCAGCGAATTTCTCGAAGCCGCGTTCGGTCATGCGGGACTCGATTGGCGGGACTATGTCCGATTCGACAGCCGGTATGTCCGGCCGACCGAAGTGGACGCTCTGATCGGAGATGCGACCAAGGCGCGCGTCGACCTTGGCTGGTCCCCCACCGTGCATGCCCTGGAGCTGGCACGAATCATGGTGGATGCCGATATCGCAGCACTCGAGCACGAAGGCACCCAGTGGGTTGATTCTGTCCCACTCGGCAGTTGGCCCACTTCTTCCTGGGCGCGTGAGCTGGTCGGATGATGAGTGGGGGCGCCAGATGCACTGTCGTGCGCATGCAGGAATGCGGCCTGCATACAGAGCTGAGACACCGCTCGGTTCCGGCGATCCGATGGATGGATCATGACAGGTGTGCTTGATGGTCCACGCGTGGCCGACGATGTTCACTTTGAACCACGCCGTCTCGACCGGACGAGCCCGATCTACGTCGCCGGCCACGGCGGACTAGTGGGCTCTGCGATAGTCCGGCATCTCGACCGCGAGGGTTTCAGCAACATCGTGTGCCGGTCGCACAGACAACTGGACCTCACCCACCGCGATTCGGTCTTCGCGTTCTTCAAGCGAATCGAGCCCCGCTATGTGATACTGGCGGCTGCGAAGGTGGGTGGAATCGTCGCGAACAACCTGTACCCCACTGAGTTCCTGAGCACGAATCTCCAGATCCAGACGAACGTCCTGGACGCTGCGTTGACGTGCGACGTCGAGCGACTGCTGTTCCTTGGCTCGTCATGTATCTACCCGAGGAACGCGCCGCAACCCATCGAAGAATACGAGCTCTTGAATGGGTACCTCGAGCCGACGAACGACGCCTATGCGATAGCAAAGATCGCTGGAATCATCCAGGTGCAATCGGTTCGACGACAATACGGCAAGGCATGGATCTGTGCCATGCCGACAAACCTCTATGGTCCGGGCGATAATTTTTCGCTCCGCGGCTCCCACGTACTTCCAGCATTGATCCGGCGATACGACGACGCGGTGCGACTCGGAAGGTCCGTCGTGACCAACTGGGGCACCGGAAATCCACGCCGAGAGTTCCTGCATTCGGACGATCTCGCAGATGCCTGCTTGTACTTGCTGGAGCATTACGACGGTCCACAACACGTCAACATTGGCACCGGCACCGATGTGTCAATCCGGGAACTGGCCGGGTTGATCGCGACGCTCACGGGGTTCGCTGGAGATACCCGGTGGGATGAGTCACAGCCGGATGGAGTGCCACAAAAACTATTGAGCATCCGCAAGCTCAGTCAAGCGGGGTGGACGGCCTCGATCGACCTCGAACAGGGCCTCCGATCGACGATCGACTGGTATCGCTATCACCGTGCTGCCGCGCGGGGGGCCGACGATCGGCAATGGGACTTGAGCAGGGGTCGTTAGCCCACGGGGATGGTGCATCGCACCACGGCGCCTCCGCCCTGACGACCGTCGACGTGGAGCCGTCCACCGAGGTCGGCGACCGCTCCGGCCAGTAGGTTCAAGCCGATGTGCCCGTTCCGACGCCGCTCGGCCGTGTCGGGCGGGAATCCACGACCGTCGTCCTCGGCGATCAGGTGGACATCGTCGGGGTCGGATTTGATCGTGATCTTGGCGTGGCGCCCCCCGGAATGCGCCGCCGTATTGGTCAGGCACTCGCGCACGGCCCGGTACACGAAGGTCGCGGCCTGCGGGCTCACAGGCGTTCGCAGGTCCACCGTGACGTCAACGTCGATGCCATGGTCGCGCTTCCATCGCGCGGCGAGGTCCGCTATGGCGGCAGGCAGACCCTCGGAGGACAGATCGGGCGGGGCGACGTCGACGATCAGCGTTCGGAGCGCACGAGTCGATCTCCGAACGGCGTCGTGACTAAGATCGAGCATCTGTCGCGCGGTCGAATCGGGCTCTCCTGGCAGAGTGCCCGCAAGGGCTTCCAGCGCATATCCCGCGCCGGCGAGGTCCTGGACCACGCCGTCATGCAGGTCGCGGGCGATATTTCGACGTTCCCGGTCGGCGGCGGCGACCTCATTGGAGAGCAGCCGGATGCGCTCCAGATGCGCCTTGCCCACTCTCCGCAAGAGCCACACCGAAACCGGAAGGTTCAACAGAAGCAGGAGCGACACGGCTCCGGTCGACAGGATGATCAGCCTGACGACCAGCGCGGACTCCGAGGTACGAAGCCGCTCGTCAGTGGAATACAGGAACATCCTGACCGTGGTCCCGTCCGGAAGCCGCACCGGCATGTCGACCTTCACCATCCGGCCCGTCGCCGCGCGTCCGATCTCGGACACGGCTTGGTCGACGGTGATCACTGTGGCGTGGGGCGCCGCTGGAATCGCCGGTGGTTTCGGTGACAGCGGTCTACCGATCAGAGAATGATCGTCGGCATAGATCACGCGCGCATCACGTGTCAGAACCCGTGTGGCGACCATGGAGCCGACGCGACGTCGGACCTGGGCTGCGTCGTCAAGTGCCGTCAGCGCCTGCGGATCACCATTCACGAGCGCTTGAAGCGACGCGACGAGCACCGTGCTGGTGAGGACTTCGCCGCTGCGCACGGCCTCGGCCAACTCCTCGTCACGGGCGATATGCGTCGCGACGAAGGTCGACGTGACCACGACGACGGCAAACGCCACGAGCGCGCCCATCGCCAGGGCGATGACGGCCCGACGGACCGTCCGGTCCGGAGGACCAGCGTCACGCCGGGATCCCGCTGCCATGGCTGACCAGCCCGTATCGCCGCGCCGTCGCCAACGCCTCCAACTGCGAACCAACCCCGAGCTTCGCGTAAATCGCTTTGACGTGTCCCCGACAGGTGTTGACACTGATGTTCAGAATGCGAGCGATCTGCGCAGGGCTGACTCCGTTGTCCAACAGCGCGAGGACCTCGGACTCCCGTGCGGTCAGCCGGGCGACGACGGCGTCGTCCGCCGCCGTCCCAGACGGGTGTTGGCGCAGTGACGGTGCGGCCAAGAACGATTCCGACCGAACCGACCGCAGCACGAGGAGGAGCTCGCGCAGCGATCCGGACTTCGGGGCGTAGCCGTTGACCCCTGCGCTGGCTGCTCGGGCGACCCACGCCCAGTCGTCCCACGCCGACACGGCAACGATCAGGATGGCAGGCATCGCCGTCCGAATCCGTCGCGCCACCGAAAGGCCGTCGTCAGCGCCCAGGCGGATGTCGAGAACGATCAGGTCGGGCCGCAGGCGGGCCGCCTCCGCAACGGCGGATTCCGCCGTCGTCGCTGTCCCGACCACTGCCATGTCCGGCAACCCACGCAGGCTGATGGCGAGGGCGTCTGCGAAGGCACGATGATCGTCCACGATCAAGATCGTTCTAGCGTCACAATGCTCCATCATCATGCCTACCTCCGCGCGAACTTCCAGGGCATACCGACTCCAGTGGCGATTTTATGTCGAAACGCCCAAGACGTCGAAATAGACGATACGAGTTAATGAGCGGACAGGGTACGACATTTTGACCGGGTGACGTATCACCTAAACCCCCCAATACTTGGGAGCCCCCAAATTTCGGGGCTTAACAATATGACGAACCCGTGAATGCTGTAAGTATGCAGTCGAGCATGCGTCGCCGCGCCCCGCCCGACCCGATCAGAGTCGTCATCAGCGACGATCACGAACTCGTGCGGATCGCGCTGCGTTCTGTGCTGACGGCGGCCGGCATGAGCGTCGTCAGCACCTGCTCCAACGGGGTCGAGACGGTGGCCGCCGTAGCCAGATTACGCCCGGACGTCGTCGTGATGGATCTCTCAATGCCCCTGATGGACGGCATCGAAGCGACCCGGAAGATCCTCGCCATCGAGCCCGACACCCGGGTGGTGATCCTGACGGCAACGCGGAGCGGTCCGAGCATCGACGCAGCGTTCGCCGCCGGGGCCGCGGCGTTGGCGTTCAAGGACGACGGAACCGAGGCGGTGCTCGAAGCGATATGCGGACCGGCCAAGAATAATGACTCGAAAGGCGATGGAAAGCACACATGAGAGGGAACGATTTCGCGCAACACGGCGCGACTGGAATTCAGGTCTGCGTGATCGGCGCGGGTTATGTGGGCCTCACTATCGCCGCAGGCCTCGCCTCCCTTGGCCACACGGTTATATGCACCGATACGTCAGAATCACGAATCCGCCGGCTTCGGCTCGGTCGCGTACCTTTTCTCGAGGAGGGACTGCCGGATGTCGTCACAGAGATGCAGGCGATGGAGCGGCTAACATTCTCGTCGAGCAATATCTCGGCTGCAGCCGATGCGGATTTCGTCTTTCTCTGCGTGCCCACCCCACCGAAAGCGGGAGGCGCTGCCGACCTCCGCCACGTCCTCGACGTGGCCAACCAAATCGGCCCGTTCCTCAAGCCAGGAGCGGTGGTCGTCACCAAGTCGACGGTTCCGGTCGGCACCGGGGATCTTGTCGCAGGGCGGTTGAGCCGCACCGACATCGCCGTCGTCGCCAACCCGGAGTTCCTGGCCGAGGGCACGGCGCTACGGGACTTTTTTCGACCGGATCGGATCGTCATCGGCTCGAACAGCCTCCAGGCTGCCAACGCCGTCGCGAGTCTCTATTCGGGCCTCGAATGCGACGTGATCGTCACCGACATCCGAACGGCCGAGTTGATCAAGTACGCCTCCAACGCGTACCTCGCCACGAGACTGAGCTTCATCAATTCGCTGGCGGACCTGTGCGAGGCCGCTGGCGCCGATATACGCGACGTCGCCCGTGGAATGGGCAGTGATCGGCGGATCGGACCGGCATTCCTGCGGCCGGGCCCGGGATGGGGCGGATCCTGCTTCCCCAAGGACACGCGGGCGCTCATCAGAATCGCCGCGGATCACGGCGTGGATCTTCCGCTGGTCCGGAGCGCAGTTCAGATCAACAACGACAGAAAATCCGCCATGGTGCGCCGGATCCTGACGGAGATACCCGATGGACATCCCCAGCCGACGATTGCGATGTGGGGGCTCACCTACAAGGCCGGGACCGACGACTTGCGCGATTCCCCCGCGGTGGCGATGGTGAACGACCTGCTCGCCGCCGGTGCAGCAGTGCAGGTGTTCGATCCGACGCAGCACGAACGCATCGACGGCGTCGTGATCTGTCATGACATGTACACAGCGTGTCAAGGCGCTCACGTGCTCGTGGTAGCAACCGAATGGCCGCAGTTCGCGGACGCAGACCTGTCGCTGGTCCGCAAGATCATGGCAGGTCAGGTCGTGGTTGACACTCGGAATCTACTGAATGCCGCAGCGGTCCACTCAGCCGGGCTGCGGTATCGCGGCGTGGGCGTGCCGTCCAAGGTGTCCGACGCCGCCAGATTACTCGAAACGGTCCGCGAGCCGCTCGCCGTCATGTCGTCCTAAGCGGGGTCGAATGACGAACATGCACAGTTGGGAGGGGACATGCGTATCGCCCTCATCCACAGCTACTACTCAAGCACCGTTCCCAGTGGCGAAAACATCGTGGTCGATCTTCAAGCCCATGCCCTAAGGGCCGCTGGCGAGGACGTCCTGGTGGTGAGTCGCCGCACCGACGACGTGATGGTCCGGCGAGGCGCACGGGCACGCGCCGCCCTCTCCGTGGCGACCGGCCGCGGACCGGACCCGACCGCGCAGCTCAGGGCATTCAGGCCGGACGTGGTGCACGTCCACAACCTCTTCCCCAACTTCGGAGGGGCATGGCTCGGGCACTGCCCGGTGCCCGTTGTCGCGACGTTGCACAACTTCAGGGCCTTCTGCAGTGCCGGCACATTGTGGCGAAACGGCCATGACTGCGAAGAGTGCCTCACCGGGGGCTCGTTCCGAGCGGTGAGGCACGGCTGCTACCGCGGGAACCCACTCGCGACCATGCCACTTGCCATTGCGACCCGAGGTCGCGGCCGGACGAACCCCGTGCTGCGGCATGCGGCGGCGCTCATCGTCATGGCGCCCCGGAGCGAGGCGACGTTCGTTCAGATGCGACCCGACCTCGAGGATCGTCTGCGCGTCGTTCCCAACTTCGTCCCGGATCCGGGCGGCGTGACGGCACCGATGCCCGACGCACCGTGGATATTCGTGGGGCGCCTGACGGAGGGCAAGGGCATCGAGCGCCTGATCGATCGGTGGCCCGCCGAAGAGAGACTGATAGTGGTCGGATCCGGCCCGCTGCAAGGCCGCCTCACATCGGCCGCGGCAGGCAAGGCGATCGACTTCATGGGGCAGGTCGCCCGCGACGCGGTGCCACCTCTGCTGGCTCGGTGCAAAGCCCTGGTCTTCCCCAGTCTCTGGCGCGAATCCGCGCCGGCCATGACGTACGTCGAAGCGCTGGCGGCGGGCAGGCCGACACTCGCCATCGGGACCAACGCGGTTGCCGACGACGTCGTGACGTCCGGCTCGGGCGTCGTCATCGCGGACGTTTCCATGCTGGCCGACGGGATGACGGCGATATCCACCCGGCTGCCGGAGACGTCCGGCGCGGCGCGGCGCCGGTACGAGGCGCACTTCTCCGAGCGGGCCTGGCTCAAGCGGATGTCCGGAATCTACAAAAGTGTCGTGGGCTGACGATGGCGCCGCATACACAACCGACGGCCGACAGGCAGCAGTCGCAGCAACGCCGCACCAGCAAGTCGGCAGTCGTCAGCGACGATGCGGCAGGGTCGGCCCCGCGGCCATCCGCACCCCCCGGGTGGGATGCGGAGATTCGGTTCGTCGGTTCACTGCCATTCCACGTCGGCCACCTCGATGACGTCGTCGACTGGGTCGTCACCGTGGCCGCCCGGAACCATCTCCCCATCAACGCTCGGTTCTTGAACGCATGGAACGTGGCACTCGCCCGCAAGGACGCCGATTACCGACGCCTCTTGATGCAACGAGGCATCAATTTCCCCGACGGAACCCCCATCGTGTGGGCCATGAACTCGCAGCGAGTGCCGGGCATGCCCGCCGGCCGGGTGCGCGGACCAACGGTCTTCTCAGACGTGATCCGCAAGGGCGTGCCGTCAGGCGTCCGTCACTACCTGCTGGGCGCTTCCCCCGAGGTACTCGAGCAATTGGTCCGCGCACTCACCGCGGATCACCCTGGCGTCCGGATTGTGGGTCGGTACTCACCGCCCTACGCGCCGGTGACCAGCGCATACGTGCGCGACTGCGTCGACCGGATACGACCGTGCCGCCCCGACATCGTGTGGGTCGGCCTCGGCACACCGAAGCAGGACCTCGTCGGTGCCGATCTGGCGGCGGCACTGGGTCTCGCCGTGTTGAACGTGGGCGCAGCTTTCGACTTCGCGGCCGGCGCGGTGCGAGAGGCTCCCGTATGGGTGCAGAAATCCGGATTCGAGTGGCTGTTCCGACTCGCCGCGGAGCCCCGTCGGCTGTGGCGCCGCTATCTGATCGGGAATATCGAGTTCCTCGCGGCAGTGATTGCCGAGCGCGGAAACGATCGTCAACGAACGCGCGCGCTGGATCGCGCCCACGGCGAATGAGACGTCATCTCACCCGATGGCCGACGTGTTTCACTTTAAAAAGTACTCTCCGTGAGCATCTGACTGCCGCTGAGCACCCGTATGGCAGCGTCAAAGCCCGTTCGCCGCGCCTTCGAAGACACATCGAGTATGACGAATCGCCCATACCAGGCAAACCCGTCCTGCTGCGAGAACGCGTCGTCTGTAAGCTATCTCACATTTTTCAGCGCCGCCCGGAGAGATAGGCGCTGACGACGGCGCGATTTCACCCGTTCGGCCCGGCGCGCATCCTGCTCAGTGGTCGTAACGGCTCATGGTCGCCGATGGGTCCATCCAGACGGATGGAATCATGACGGGACCTGATGACGTCGAAGTAACCGCGACATTCGCGTCATCAATGGTCGATATGCGACGGACATCTTTCGTCAGGCGAGTTTTCCGCCGAATGAGACAAGTGTGTGCGATAGCGTCCTTCGCTGCCAGGAGATATGGCAAGGCGCGTTCACCGGCGCCCCATTGGCTTCTGCCCCACGAGCCTCGCGACGCATCGCCGTTCGAGTCAAGGCCATCGTGCGGATGCCACTGACGAGCGGAGGTTTGTCTCGATGGTTCGACATCGGCTGATCAATCAGAAATCGCACACGCGACGGCAATGGGGGCGTGTCACCGGAGCATTCGTCCTTGCCATGGTGCTTGCTGCGGTTCCGGCCTCGATCAGGCTCCTGTCGGATCCTCCGTCTGCTGGTGCCGCGTCGTTCGGACCGCAGGCGTCGACAACGCCGGATCGGACGCACGGCGCCATTCCGACGCAGACCCTGACAAGCCCCGCACAACGGGATCAGACGGATTCCGACTGGGGAGAGTCAAGGGACATCACCGCCACAGACCGTACGACGACGAAGACCGCCACACCCGATAAGCGCGCGACGAGCACGGCGTCCACCGTCACCGGTGCCACGACCCCGGGTGCTCTGCGGCCGTCACGGCACGCGGCGCAGCCGAAGAGCAGTTCGGCTAGCGCCGCCATACCGGTCGCACCGACCAGCCCAGCCGTAGCCAGAAAGGGAACATCTGTCCCGGCATCGCCACGATCGAATCCTGGAGCCACGGCGACGCCGGGCTACCCGACGTCGACCGCGGCAGCGCCACCATGGACCCCGGTGACGTCCCCATCGTCGCGCGCGGCCACGACGACATCCGGGACACCGAGATCGGCAGCGCCAATCACCCCGGTCAACAGTGCACCGTCGCCGACGACGCCCGCAGCACCATCTTCCGGAACCACGACATCGCAGAGCCCAACGACCGCCATGGCAGCAACGATGAATTCCTCGCCGTTTTCCGGCAAGGCGCTGATCGACGCGCAATTCGCCGGGCAGTCGATAGGCCCCGTTGTGCCGAAGAATTTTGCCGCCGTCATGGGCGATGTGAGCACCTGGGCGCCCAACTACAAGGACATGACGATCGTGCCCGACGGCTCGGGCGGGCAAGCCCTGCGGGTGACGCTCGATCAGGGGACCATTCACAGTGGCCCCAATGGCACGCACGGGGTCGTACTCTTCGCGAAACTCCCGGGGCAAATCGATAATGCCTGTATTTCGTATCGCGTGCGGTTCGACGCCAATTTCGACTGGTCCATGGGCGGCAAGCTGCCGGGCTTGTCAGGCGTCGCTCCCGGTGTTGCGCCGGGGGCGCCATCCGGCGGCCACCCGACCGATCAGGGCTGGTCGGGACGGCTGATGTGGCTCGGTGCGGGTTCGTACAGTTGGGCCGGGCCGACCAATACAGTTGTCAGCTACATGTACCACCCCGGCCAGAAGAGCATTTACGGCGACAATGTCAGGTGGGGCAAGTCATTCGTTGCCGGGCAGTGGCATCAAATAGCCCAGTGCTACGCGATGAACACGGTCGGGAAGAGCGATGGCGTATTGCGTGCGTGGTTCGACGGGCAATTGGTCGTGAACGACACGAGCTTCGTCTACCGCACGCGGAGCGACGTCCACATCAATTACCTGACCTGGGACGTCTTCCGGGGTGGCGCGACGATGGACTGGGCGGGAAGTCGCACGGGATACATCGACTTCGAGAACGTACGCGTGTCAATTCCCGGTTAGCACTTCACGGCCATCGACGAGCTTCGGCCACCGCAGCGGCGCGCAGGCTGTTCCCAGAGTCCAACGGTCCTGGTGCGGATGGCCGCGCCCGTGATTCACTGGTCCTCCGTGATACGCAGCGTGTCCCGCACCGCAGGCGTACCGAAAGGAGCGTCCCAGTGCCGTCATACTCGGAGCGCCCCGACCGGGGAGCATCGTTCGCGACGATCGTGGACGTGCTCGCCGCCGCGCAGAAGAGCAGCGTCGGCGTCAGCGCCTACTCACGGTGGGTGAATCGCCCCACGGGGCGACGCATCGCGGCCGTCGCGTTCAAGGCCGGCCTAACGCCGAATCAGGTGACCGCCATCAGCGCCGCCTTCACGTTCGGCGGCATCGTCGTGCTGGCGCTGGTTCCCGTCTCCCCCTGGCTAGGCGTTCTCGTGACGTGCTTGCTGGTGATCGGGTACGCGCTCGACTCGGCGGACGGGCAACTCGCCCGGCTGCGCGGAGGCGGCACCCTGGCCGGCGAATGGCTCGATCACGTCGTCGATTGCGTCAAGGTCGCCACGCTCCACAGCGCTGTGCTGATCGGCTGGTACCGTTTTTTCCCGCTGCCATCCAAGACGCTCCTACTGGTTCCTCTCGCGTTCGCCGCAGAATCGTCCATCTTCTTCTTCACCCTCATCCTCTCGGAACAATTGCGTCGATTCGCCACCGGCAACCGCTCACGATCGGAGAACGGCAATAGCGCAACCCAGAACCTGCAAACGCTTGCAGTGTTACCTGCCGATTACGGCATCCACTGCTGGATATTCCTTCTCTGGGGTGTACCGAGAATATTCATCCCGCTGTATTCCGTTCTAGCCGCGCTGAACATCGCCTTGCTCCTCGTCGGGCTCGGCCGATGGTTTCGCGAGGTGAGCCGCCTCACGGTCGCGCGGCCGAGTTAGCCCGAATCCACGCGGTATCCGCGCCACGCACCTTCATCACTCGGCCCGCGCGCGGCATTCCCGTGCATGATCGCCCACGGCACGATGCACGCCGCCGCTATAAGGCATTGCCGCCATGACGCATCGCCAAACGCTCCCCAACTTTGGGGGTTACGCGTCCCACATGTTCGACCGGACGATCAGATTGCCTGAGTACACGGCGACTACCGCAAAGCACCCGTAGTCCCGGGACGAAGGCAACGGCTGCAGGTGACCTCTTGGAGCGTGTGATGTCCAGTCGTATCGGGCTTGTGTCCTTGGCCGTCGGAATCTTCCTCATCGGCGCTGCCGGCATTGCGGCCATGGTGATAGATCCTCCCACCGGGGCAACCTCGGCGCCGATTTCCGGCGGAATGACGATGGGGACTGTCGCCTGGCTGCTCTGTGGCGTGGCCGGTTTCGCGACCGGACTCCTCGCGCTGCGCCGATCCGGGCGCACTCCGTCCCGGAGCCGTATATCGCGGCCGGAATCGGCAACGGTGTCACGCGACCACGCCACGGCGTCGTGACGGACTGACTCCGACATGAAGACCAAGCCTCCACGAGATGGGTCCACCGATCAAACGCGGGCGCCCGGTGCGCAGGTTCGCTGGATCAGGCTGGCGGTCGCGATCCTGCTGATCGTCACCATGGCGGGTTGCACGGCTACGGCGCGCGCGTCGTCGAGTCGGGCAACGCAGGCGTCCCACGTCACCGATCCGGCCGCGCACTCACCGGTCGCGCCGAACGGCACCGGGACCGGGCTCGCCCCGTCACCATCCACAGGCTCCACATCGTCATCCGAGCCAGCCCTGGCGCCGACGACGCCCTCGCCTCGGCCGACCGCACCAGCAACGCCAACGTCGAACTCCCCGAATTCACCGTCGACTGGGGGCGATTCTCCGGCGATTCCCACCCAGGGATCACCCGGCGCATCGGCATCCCCGGAAGCCAGCACGACGCACCAGGCCCCGGCCACCTCTGCCCGGACGACCTCACCGCCGCCCACCACCGCGGTCAAACCGCCCAGCTCCGGTGGCATTGATACCACTGTCGCCACCAGCAGTGTCGCCGCACTTCCGGCGGCCGACCTCACCGCGCCGGTGCGCCCCGCCAACGGAGTCACCGTGCAGATGACGCAGATCCGCGCGATCACGACCGAGGCGCGGTTCCCCGGAGAGATAGCCGGGCCCGGGCTCGCGATCACCCTGCACATCGATAACGCCGGAAGTGCACCGATCGACCTCGGAGGCGCCATCGTCGACCTCAGAGGTGCGGATGGCTCCCGAGCCGTCGCAGTCAGCGGCAGTCCCGCTGCGCCCTTGTCCGGCTCGCTGGCCCCCGGCGCCGCCGCGACCGGCGTGTACGTCTTCACCATTCCATACGACCAACGAGACCCGATCAGTGTCCTGTTCAGCTACTCCGCGCAGGCACCGACGGTGACCCTCGTAGGCGACGCTCGCTGATCAGGGAGACATCATGAACATCTGCCGCATGGTCGGACGGGCAGCGTTGGTGGCGACGTCCTCCATGGCACTGCTGGCGGCGACGATGGTCGTCCTGGCAACTCCGGCGTCCGCCGCGGACGCACTGCCAGGGCCCGGACCCGTCATGCAACGAACCGCCGGCATGGCGACAGCCGATGCCCTACCGACGGTGCAGATCGACGGCGTCGTCTGGGCGCAGGCCATCAACGGCAACACGGTCTATGCCGGCGGGCAATTCTCGAACGCCCGGCCAGCGGGTTCCGCGCCGGGCACGAACACCACGCCACGAAACAACCTGCTCGCCTATAACCTGACCACCGGCAACCTGATCGCGTCCTTCAGCCCGAACCTGAATGGCCAAGTGCTCGCGTTGGCAGTCTCGCCGGATGGGTCGAGACTCTACGTGGGCGGAGACTTCACCACCGTGAACGGAGTGAAGCGCGGCGGTTTTGCCGCCTTCGACACGTCGACCGGCAACCTGGTCGCCAGCTTCCACCCGGACACCAACTACGCCGTCCGCGCCATCGTCGCGACCAACACGGTGGTGTATTTCGGCGGGAAGTTCGCAACCGTCGGCGGCGTCGCACGAAGCAACCTCGCGGCTGTCCGAGCGTCTGACGGCGCGGTACTCGGGTGGGCGCCGACGGCGAACGACCGCGTCAATGCCATGGTCATGACTCCCGACGGTAGCCGCCTGATCGCGGGCGGCGCGTTCACCACGGTCAACGGCGCGTCGGCCTACGGCCTCGCCTCCCTCGACTCCAACGACGGAACCCTGCTGCCCTGGGCCGCCGGCAATGTCGTTCGTAATGCGGGCAACAATGCGGCGATCCTGGGCCTCGCAGCCGACAGCACTGCGGTCTACGGCAGCGGCTACGTGTTCGGCTCGCTCGCCGACGGCAACCTCGAGGGGGCGTTCTCTGCAGATCCGGATAGCGGCCAGGTCAACTGGGTCGAGGACTGCCACGGCGACACGCCGAGCATCTCCTCCAACGGCGCGGCGCTGTACACCGTCAGTCACGCGCACTACTGCGGAACGGTAGGCGGCTTCCCGCAGTCGAACCCCTGGGCCATCAATATGCGGCACGCCATGGCATTCACCACCCAGGTCACCGGAACGCTCGGCCACAGCCTCTACACCGGGAATACGTACAAGGACTGGTACGGCACCCCCAGCCCGTCCGTCTACGACTGGTTCCCCGACTTCACCATCGGAACCTTCACGGGGCTCAACCAGGCCACCTGGACCGTCACCAGCAACTCGAAGTACGTCCTGTACGGCGGAGAGTTCATGAAGGTCAACGGCGTCGGCCAGCAGGGCCTGGTCCGGTTCGCCGTTCCCACCATCGCGCCCAACAAGCAGGGTCCCCTGCACGGCAGCACCTACTGGCCGCTGAACGTCCGCTCGATCCAACCCGGCACCGCGCGTCTCGCCTTCCCGGCCAACACCGACCGTGACGACCTGACCCTGACCTACAAGATCGTCCGCGACGGTGACACCGCCCATCCCATCTCCACGACGACCTCCGACTCGACATTCTGGAATCTACCCACGCTCGGGTATCTCGACACCGGGCTCGCCCCGGGAAGCACCCACACCTATCGGGTCTACGCGTCCGACCCCAACGGGAACGTCAACGTCACCGCACCGGTCTCGGTGACCATCACGACCACGCCGATCAGCGCCTACGCCAACCGCGTCCTCAATGACGGCGCGACCACGTTCTGGCGACTGGACGAGCCGTCGGGTACCACCGTGGCCGACTGGGCAGGCTTCAATGACGGTGTCGCCGGATCCGGGGTGACCCGCAACATCACCGGCGCCATCGTCGGCGACACCGACACCGCCTCCGGTTTCTCGGGAACGTCGGCCGGCCTCGTCGCCAGCCAAAGCGCGATCCCCGGTCCCAACACGTTCACCATCAGCGCCTGGTTCAAGACGACGACGCACTCCGGCGGGAAGATCGTCGGATTCGGCGATGCGAACACCGGGAACTCGGGCAGTTACGACCGGCACATCTACATGGACAACAGCGGGAAGATCACCTTCGGCGTCTACCCCGGTTCGGTGCAAACCGTCTCCAGCACCAAGTCCTACAACGACGGGGCGTGGCACCAGGTCGTCGCCAGCCTGGGAGCCGGCGGCATGACGTTGTTCATCGACGGACAGAAGGTGGGCTCCCTCGGCAGCGTGACCACGGCTCAGGACTACAGCGGTTACTGGCGAGTTGGTGGCGACAACCTCAACGGCTGGTCCAACCAGCCCAGCAGCAGCTACTTCGCGGGAAGCATCGACGATGTCGCCATCTTCCCGACGGCGCTCAGTTCGCAAACCGTCCGCAACGAGTACCTGGCTGCCGGTTACTCCATCGCCGGCGTGCCTCCGGCACCGGCCGACGCGTACGGCGCCGACGTCTACAACCTCGATCCCGACCTCTACTGGCGGCTGGGCGATCCCGTCGGAGCCACCACCGCTGCGGATTCCGGCGCCTACCAGAACCCCGGCGTCGTCAGCGGAGCAGTCAGCTTCGGCGCGACCGGCGCCCTGGCCGGCGTCACTGATACGGCGGCCCAGTTCGACGGCACCGCAGCCTATCTCGTCAGCAGCAACCAGGTTGGCGGCCCGAGCACCTATTCGGCGTCCGCGTGGTTCAAGACGACCACCACGGCCGGCGGGAAGATCATCGGGTTCGGCAATGCCACCTCCGGTGTCTCGACGAACTACGACCGCCACGTCTACATGACGAACGATGGGCATCTCGTCTTCGGCACCTATTCGGCGGGATTCCAGGCCGTGACGACCGCCGGCGTCTACAACGACGGTCAGTGGCACCAGGTCGTGGCCACCCAAGGGCCGGACGGCATGAAGCTCTATGTCGACGGCGCCCTGGTCACCTCGAATGCCGCCTTCACCGGAGCGCAGAGCTTCACCGGCTCCTGGCGTGTCGGTGGCGACAATCTCGACGGCTGGCCCGCCCAGCCCAGCAGCCGGTACTTCGCCGGCACGATCGACGAAGTGGCCGTCTACTCCTCGGTGCTCCCCGCTGCCGAGGTGGCGAATCAGTACACCCTCGCCACTGGAAAGACGCCGAACACCCCGCCGACCGCGGCATTCGTCACCTCGCTGAACGGAATGGTGTTATCGGTGGACGGCACCACGTCGAAGGATGCCGAAGGCCCGATCGCACACTACGACTGGACCTTCGGCGACGGTGGCACGGCGACCGGGGCCACCGCCCAGCACACCTACACCTCGGGCGGCTCCTTCATGGTCACGCTCACCGTGACCGACAGCGGCGGAGCGATCGATGTGGCCAACCACCAGGTCGACGTCACCGACAGCTACGGCTCGCTGATCAGCGCGAGCCACCCCTCCCTGTTCTGGCGACTCGGTGAGGGACCGGGCGCGACGACGGCGCTCGACTCGAGCTCGAACAATCACGGCGGCACCTACCAGGGCGGCGTCACGCCGGGCAGCACCGGCCCCATCGACGGCTCCCTCGCGCCGCAGTTCGACGGCAATTCCGGTGTCGTCGTCGCCCAGGCGGTGGTCAACGATCCGACCGTCTACTCGGAGGAGGCCTGGTTCAAGACCACCACTACCTCCGGTGGCAAGATCATGGGCTTCGGAGACGCAGCGTCGGGCAATTCGTCCAACTACGACCGGCACATCTACATGGACGCCGCGGGGCATATCAACTTCGGCGTGTGGACCGGCTCAGCGAATATCGTGACGAGCCCCGGCGTTTATGACGACGGGCAATGGCACCATGTCGTCGCAACGCAAGGTCCCGACGGTATGACGTTGTATCTGGACGGCCAGAGCGTGGGCACCAACCCGCAAGCCGCCGCTCAACCCTACGTCGGGTACTGGCGCGTCGGCGGAGACACCTCGTGGAGCGGGGCACCTTACTTCGCCGGGCAGATCGCCGATGCCGCCGTTTACTCCAGCGAACTGAGTGCGGCGACGGTACAAGCGCATTACGCCGCCGGGAGCGGCACCGCGCCCAGCGCGGCCTTCACCGCTACGCCGAAGAGTCTCGCCGTCGACTTCGACGCGAGCGGCTCGACCGCTGCCTCCGGCAGGACGATCAGCTCGTACGCGTGGGACTTCGGCGACGGGTCGACGGGTACCGGCAAGACGACGAGCCATACCTACGCGACCAGTGGCACGTACCCGGTCAAGCTCACCGTCACCGACAGCGCGAGTGCGACGGCGAGCGTGACCAACCAGGTCGCCGTCCAACAACCGCCGAACGCCTCGTTCACCGCGACGCCGAAGGGGATGTCCGTGTCCGTCGACGGTTCGGCGTCGCAGGCGTTCGGGTCCGCGACACTGACGAAGTACACCTGGGATTGGGGCGACGGCAGCCAGCCCGAGGACACGACGGGCGCAACCACCGCGCACACGTACGCGAAGCCGGGCAGCTACACCATCACACTCGTCGTGACGGATAGTTCGGGGGCAAGCTCCGCCCCGGCCACGCAGACGACCGCCGCCACCCACGCGGCTCCCGTAGCAGTGATCGGCCAGCCGGCGATCTCCGGCCTGTCGGTGGCCTTCGACGGTTCCGGCTCGACCGCATCCGACGGCGCGACCATCACCAGCTACGCATGGCAGTTCGGCGACGGGTCCACCTCCACCGACAAGGCACCATCGCATACGTACGCCTCCGGCGGCACCTACACGGTGACCCTCACGGTGACCGACGATCAGAGCGCGTCCGGGACGGCCACCCAGGACGTCACCGTCTCCACCGTCTCTGCGCAGGTGCTGGCCGCGGACACGTTCGCGCGCTCGGTGACGAAGGGCTGGGGCTCGGCCGACACCGGCGGGGCGTGGTCGACCTCCGGGTCCGGAGCGAGCTTCCAGGTAGCGGGCGGGGTCGGACACGTGACGGTCGCCACCCCCGGCCGTAGCGGAACCGCCACCCTGAACGCCGTGTCCGGTTCGGACATCGACGCCTACGTCGACATGTCGCCGCAGCAGACCGTCACCGGTGGCGGGGTCTACTCCTCGCTCATGGTGCGACGCGCGTCCACGACCTACTACAGCGCCAAGATCCGAGTCGGCGCCGACGGATCGGTGCTGCTGTACATCACCCGCACGATCAACGGATCCGAAACGAACCTCGCGGGCATCGCCGTCGCCGGGCTGACGGCCGGCGCCGGCGACGTGCTCCGCACCCACCTCCAGGTCACCGGAACCGGCCCGGTCTCGCTCGCGGCCAGCGTGTGGAAGGCATCCGGCACCGAACCGTCCGCGTGGCAGTTGACCACCACCGACAGCACCGGATCCGCCATCACCGGCCCCGGCGCCATCGGGCTCATCGCCTACCTCTCCGGCTCCGCCACCAACGCGCCCACCACCATCGCTTACGACAACCTGCTGGTCTCTACGAAGCCGTGAGACCACGATGGCGATGGGCCGACCGGCGCCAGGAGGTGTCGCCGGCGTGCAGGGGGGACGGGACGCGCAGCCCCAGCGGCCCGCGGTCCGCCCACTCGCGTCGGAATTCGCGTACCCACCACCCCTTGCGACGCGGCGCGCGCATCGAAGCCGCGCGCGGTCGTCGCAAGAAGTCGGCGTCACGCTGCTGTTGACCCTTGTCTGGGGATCGGCGGTGGTGCCGCGCGTGATCCAGAGCTTCACCGCACCGAAGTTTCGCCGAACCGCGGGGATCGACTACGGCGGATACACGGCTGTTGCCGTGCTCTCGCATGACATGCTCCGCGCCGCGATCGTGGTCGTGTGCGCGATGCTCGTCATCGATTCGGTGCGTACGCGCCGGCGCATCCCCATCCTCCCGCTCCTGCTGTTCCTGGCGCCGTGGGTGTTCATCGCGGTTCGCGACCTCTACGCCCACACCACGCCGTCGATCGACGGTCTGATGTATCTCGGAGTCGCCGTGGCCCTCTGGGCAGCCCGCCCCTCGATCATGTGCCTGCGCACCCTGGCACATCTCACGGCCCTTGCGGCAGCGATCTCGATGCTCATGGCGCTCATCAGCCCGGCATCGGCCCTGTTCAGATCGACCCAGGGCCAGCTGATCGCCGCCGACAAGCAAATCGTGTCGTCCGGCATGCTAGCCGGGTTCCTCACGCAGCCCAACAATCTCGGGCAATTCATAGCGCTGGGCATCCCGACCATCGCGCTCGTGAGTCGGCGCTCGCTTCGGTTCACGTATCTCGTCCTGTGTGTCTTCGCGGTCGTGTGGTCCGCGTCGCGCTCGTCCCTCTACGCCATCGCCTTGGTCGGCGCCGTGGCGCTGGCCCTCTCCTGCGCCACGCGACCGCGTTCTCGACGCCGAGTCGGCGCTGTGGCCATCGTCGTCTCGTTCGGCGCCGTGTGCCTCCTTCCGTTCATCACCAGCGACCCCACCGCCTACAGCGGCAGAGGAATCATCTGGGACATCAGCCTGTCGGCGTGGCGCACGAACGCCTGGTTCGGCCTCGGCGCCAATTGGTACGGCGACATCGCAACCACCACGTCGTCGATCATGGGTTCGGCGTTCCACGGCCACAATCAACTCGTGCACGTGCTCGCCACCGGCGGAGCATGGTTCGCGCTCGCGATCGGCTCGATGCTCACGATGGTCGCTACACAGGCACTCCGGCACGCCGCGAGGGGAACGGGATTCGGAGTCCTGTATCTGGTGTCACTCGCCGGAACGTGCCTGCTCGAAGTATCCCTAGTGTTCGTGGACAACTCGTCGATGTTCCCGGTGGTCGTGCTCCCATTGGCCGTCATATCCTTCGCCGCACGGCCGGCATCACCGCCCGCGCCGATACTCGTAACGCGCCACGCCCACGCAGCCCAGCGCGACGCCGACACCATTCAGGATGTCGCGCTCGCCATGACACCGCCTGGTCGGATCTGCCACGAGCAGCCCGTGTGCGAATCTGACCATGCCTCGTCCGGCCAGGGCCACGGCCCGAACACCGAGCATCACCCGTATGGCGGCCCGCCGCACGGCGCCATCGCGGAGCAGAACCTGAACGCGCGCCCATCCGTTGCTCGTTCGCACCAGCCGGAACCGAACCCAGCGTCGTGATATCCGATGCGGAGCAACGACTTCCTTCACGACGGCCTCGTCACACCAGCGGATTTGGCCACCATGCTTCGAAATGCTGTAGGTCAGCATCGTGTCGCTCCCACCGCTGAGTCCGAAGCGAGCATCGAATCCCAGGCCGTGCCGTCGCAGGTGCTGGATGTCCAAGAGCAGGTTGCTCGTCGCCGCGCCGCGGATCACTGTCCCCGTCGGTCGCCGTCGCCGGTCGAAGATGCCGATGTCGACAACCCACGGATCGACCGGCCCGGAGAATTCGTGCTCCACGGG
>JAFIHI010000011.1 GCA_017848755.1 Nakamurella sp.
CCGACGATCGGCCAGCGTGACATGACACGAAAGGGAATCATGAAAGCTCACACCGGGCGGCTTGTCCGACTCTTCGCGGGTCTGATAGCCGCCGCCATCGGGCTCGTCCTGATGATCACCACCGCGCAAGCCGCCTCGGCGGGACCGGACAGACCTTCGGAAGGAGGGCACTGGCCCTCTTCCCAGAAGACGGTACCCACGACCACGACGGTGACGTCGACAGTCCCCACAACGGTGATCTCGACCAGTACTGTGACGTCGACGGCCCCAACGACCGTGATCTTGACCGAGACGGCGCCGACAACGGTGATCTTGACCGAGACGGTGACAACAACAGCGCCGACGACAGTGATCTCGACCATGACCGTGCCGACGACAGTGCCGACGACGGTGACCTCGACCATGGCTGTGCCGGTCACCGTGACGACCACCGAACACGCGCGCGAGACCGCCACCGTCACCGAAACGGTGCCCGGGACGACGGAAACGGTCACCGTGACCCAATCTCCGGAGACGGTTACCGTGACGCAGTCACCGGAACAGGCAACGGTCACTGAGACCGTGACGCAGCAGGGGTCCACGGTCACCGTGGGTGGCCGCACCGAAACCGTCACCAGCCCGGTCACCGAGACCGAGACGTCCACCGTGACCAGCACGGAGAACAACGTGATTCAGGTCGAGGGCGTGAGCAGCACGGTTGGATCGAGCCCGGTCGGTGAAGCGGCGCAGAGCTCGGAGCCGATCGCGGTGCTGGGCGAATCGTCGGCGATAGGAGCCGCGCCGTCGGCCAATGCGCATACCGGGCAGAGCTGGGGAATCCTTCCGTACCTGCTGCTCGGCGTGGGAACGATCCTGATGCTGACCGCCGTTCGCCTACGCCATGCGAAGCACTCCTGACCGTCGAGGCTTCTCTCGCCTGCTGGCCACAGTGGGCCTGATCCTCGTGGCCACCACCGCCGGGGCCTTCCTCCCTGGCTCCACGGTCGCCCAGGTGCCGGATTCGGTGCTCATCACCGGTCCGGCACCGGGCGTCACCCCCGACGTGGGCGAGTCGGACACCACCGGCTCGCCGACGTCGGGCCAAGCGCTCGGACCATCCGCGGGCACCGCGCCCGGCGGGGCGCCGGCAAGTCCAACAAGTAGCCCCAGCGTGCTCGCGGATGCCCCGGCCGGTCTGCGCGCTCTCACCATGCCGGCCGAAGAGCAGACCACAGGCGCACCGGTCCTACCTACCATCGCCCCGTCGCCCGTGACGCGCCTGCGGGTCCCGGCGATCGGCGTCGACGCACAGGTTCTCCCCGTCGACTCCACGCCGACCGGCAAGAAGAACGCGTGGGGCGGCCCGATCTACAGCACGCTCGAGTTCCCGGTCGACAAAGCCGTCCGGCAGTGGGTGCGCCGAGGCGACCCGAACACACTGCCGCCAGGCGAATCGGCCGGCAACGTCAAGGCCTTTGACCGGGTGCTGCTCTACGGTCACGCCAGCGACATCGGCCACCACCTGGTGTTCCAGGACCTGTCCGCGCTGAAGGCGGGGGATACGGTCATCGCCACGACGGCGCTCGGCACCTTTACCTACCGCGTCACCCTTGTCGCCACCCGCGCGAAGACCAACCTTGACAACCTCGCGGCTCTCTACGACTACCCAGCGAACGGCGCCAAGGAAATCGCCCTCGTCGCGTGCCTGCCGAACACCACGAGCAACGCGGTTGTCATCGGCACACTGGCCACGGCCGTTGCGGCCGGCTGACGTCGTTCACACGGGACGTCATTTCGGGCACCGGGACGAACCGCCCACGTTGAGCGCCAGGAATCGTCACGGAAACGACCTGGTTCGCTACTTACTGTCAATTAGATTGGGCGCATCGAGACGGTGGGATCTACGCCGAAACATCCACACGCGAACCTGTGATTCTCATCTTCGGCGCGTCGTCGCTCAGATCGGTATTCGCGACCGTTTGCCTGGTAGTAGTTAACTTCGGTGATCGTCTGCCGAATGTATTACCGAGTAACCTGCGCGGGGGGCGCGGACTCTGCCAGAGTCGCAAGGAGGCGCCCCGATGTCGGCTATTACTGCAGCCGTCGGGCGTCAGCCTATCGTCGATCGGCGTCTCGATCTGGTCGGATACGAACTCCTGTTTCGCCCGCTGGCGACGAGCCAATCGGCCGTGGATCCGCTGGCGCCCGGCGATCGCGATGGGGACCGAATGACGAACGACGTCATATTCGGGACCTTGGGTATCGGGGTTCAGCGCCTCGTCGGCGACCGGAGCATATTCGTCAATGCCGATCGCGGGGTCTTAACCGGGCGGGTTCCGGTGAGCCTCCCCCCGCGGCAGACAGTGATCGAGGTGTTGGAGACCGTCACCGTCGATGACGAAGTCCTGGACGGTTGTCGCGCGCTGAAACGGGCCGGGTACAAACTCGCCGCCGACGACTTCACCTGGTTTGCGCGAGCCGAAGAGCTGCTGGAACTGGTCGACATCGTCAAGATCGATGTCCAGGCGGTGCTCCCGGCGCGGGTTCCCGCGCTCATGGCGCTGTGCCAGCCGTTCGCCGTGAAACTCCTCGCCGAGAAGATCGAGACCGAGGAGGAACTTCGCGCCTGTCTGACATTGGGATTCGACCTCTTCCAGGGGTATCACGTCGGAATGCCAAAGACCGTCAGCGGGCCAGCGCTCAGCCCCACCAGGGTGGGCATGATGCGTATGGCCAGCGCCGTTTTGGATGACGACGTCGATTACCGCGAACTTGAACGAATACTGCGCACGGAGCCGGCGCTGAGCTATCAATTGATACAGCTCGCCAGCATCGGGCGTTTCGGCGAACTGAAACGCGAGATGCTGACACTCCGCCAGGCCCTGGTCTGGATCGGCCTGAATCGGCTCCGTGGCTGGATTCCCGCGTTGTTGCTTCGGCCGGCAGGCAAGGCGGCGGATACCAACCTGCCGACCGTGCTCGGCCGAGCCCGGGCGGCGGAAATCCTTGCCGGCCATCTCTTTCCGCAGCTGGCGGACGCAGCATTCACCGCGGGAATGTTCTCTGCGCTCGACCTTCTACTCGGCGTCCCGAATGGGAAACTGCCCGGCATGCTCGAAATCCCGCCGCACCTGCACGAGGCCATCTTCAATCGGGAAACCCCGGTCGGCAAGATGCTCGGATTCCTCATCGATTACGAGCTGCACGGAGCGACGCCGCCCGTGGACTCCGGCATCGGCCCCGATCTGATGGCCAGCGCGAGCGTCCGCGGATTCGACTGGGCCATCGCGCAGACCGCCGTCATCGATGAAGCGGCGGGCAGTAGCGCCCTTGCGCTCGCGCTGATGGCCTGAGCGCCGACCCCGAACGCCGCGCGAGGCGGTTCTACCGGCCGACCAAGCAAGCGGCCCTACCGGGCGACCGGCGCCCCGAGAGCGAGGCCGACGGACACGGCGCTGGCGGATTCTGCGTCATCTCCGGATACGGTGCTCCGCGCAACAGGGCCGCGAGAATCGCCGACGTGGCGAAGCGGCGCCACGACCTCCACCGGCACTGCCCATGTCGCCGCGCACATCCCAGCGAGGCCGGGGAGCGCTGCGGTCCCCCCGGTGAGCAGCACGCGGTCCACGGCACTGCCCACGGTGGTGACGAAATACCGCAGGGACGACTGGATCTCGGAGAACAGCGGCCGCATCTCGTCGCGGCACTGGATCGCCGGAGCGCTGTCGCCGATGACGCCGATCGAGCGTTTCATCATCTCCGCTTCCGCCTCCGGCACGCCGAACGCGTCCGAGAGGCGCGACGTGAGCCGACCGCCGCCGAACACGATCACCCGGACCACCTGTGGCACGCCGTGACGGTGGATGACGATGGTGGTGAGCTCCGAGCCGATGTCCACGAGGGCCTCGACGGCGCTGCCGCGGGTTCCGATGGCGCGCAGGATCCCGAACGATGACAAGTCGACCCGCGACACGCGCAGACCCGCACCCTCCACGGCTCGCACCGCCGCGACCACGGGTTCGCGGGGCGCTGCGGTCAGCAGGCCCGCTAGCGGCTCCCCGGCCAACGCCGGATCGCCGTCGGCCGTCGAACGCGGCAGCGGACTGAAGTCGAGAACGGCATCGCTCACCGGGAACGGGATGACGGTGCGCGCCTGGAACGGCAGCGCCTGGCGCATCTTGTCCGCCGACATCATCGGCAGTGACATCGGGCGGACCACGATCTGCGGCGTGTTGACTCCGACGACGACCTGGTACCCGTGCAGTCGATGGCGCGCGACGAGGCGGCGCACCGTGGCGGTGACAAGCTCCGGTTCGCGGACCGATCCGCGGAAGACCGCGCCGGCCGGCAACGGTTCCGAGAACGCATGCCGCACGGTGACGCCGGGAGCCTCGGGATCACCGGAGGAGCCCTGCCGGGCCTGGGGCAGCCGCCCCGCCGCGCCGCCTGGTCCGGAATATTCGGGGTGTCCCGCGTGCGCACCGCCCTGGTGTCGGCCGGTCTTGGGCGCGCGCCCCGTGCCGGGGGACAGGACCGTTGCGCGGATCGCGGTCGCCCCGAGGTCCAAGCCCATCAGCCCCGCCCCGCCTCGCCGGGAGATGGTGCCGACCGATCGAAGCTTCATGCCCATCACCGTCCGTGTGCGGGGCCGTGCCCGCACCGTCTCGATGGGGTCGACCGACCGATTTCTTCACGTGACGGTAACAGTCCGTAGGTGCGATCGAGGGGCAACGAAGCAGAATTCACTCCGTTGAATAGTATTTCATCCGATTAGAGTAGTAAGCCGCAAGAAGGCCCAAGAACGGTGCAGGACAAGCTCTACACGGTGACTCGGATTACCTCGTTCAGGGTGGTGAGCCCGGCCCGCACCTTCCCTAGCCCGTCGTCGCGCAGCGTCACCATGCCTTCGGCGCGGGCCACCTTCGCGATCTCGCTGGACGCCGCGTGCGTCACGGTGAGGCGTTCGATCTGTTCGGACACCGGCATCACCTCGTTGACGGCGAGCCGGCCGCGGAAACCCGTGTTCGAGCAGGACCGGCAGCCGACCGCGCGGTAGAGCTGGTCCGGCTCGCCGAGGGTCTCGAACGGCCAGCCCGCGGCCGCGAGCTCCTCGTGGCCGGGCCGGTAGGCCTCCTTGCACCATTCACACAGCCTGCCCACCAGGCGCTGGGCGAGCACCGCGTCGACGGACGACCCCACCAGGAACGGCTCGATACCCATCTCGACCAAGCGCGTCACCGCGCTCGGCGCGTCATTCGTGTGCAGCGTGGAGAGCACCAGGTGGCCGGTGAGCGCCGCCTCGATGGCGAACTGCGCGGTGATCCGGTCGCGAATCTCACCGACCAGCACCACGTCCGGATCGCACCGCAGGATCGCCGGCAGCACCGCCGCGAACGTCAGCCCGGCCTTCAGATTCACCTGAACCTGGTTGATGCCGCCGATCCGGTACTCGACCGGGTCCTCCACGGTGATGACGTTGACCTCGGGCCGGGCGATCTCGGTGAGCGTGGCGTACAGCGTGGTCGACTTGCCGGAGCCGGTCGGCCCGGTCACCAGCACCATGCCGTGTGGTTTGCGGAAGCTCGCCGAGAACCGGCCGTAGTTGTATTCGGTGAAACCGAGCTTGTGCAGGTCGAGGTCGATGCCGCCGGTGTCCAGGATCCGGAGCACGATCTTCTCGCCCCACACGGTGGGCAGCGTGGCCACGCGCAGGTCCACATGCCGTGCGCCGACGTTCATGGTGATGCGCCCGTTCTGCGGCACGCGACGCTCGGTGATGTCCAATCCGGACATGATCTTCAGCCGCGAGATCAGCGCCCCTTGGATGCCGCGCGGCGCCGTGTCGACCTCGTGCAGCACCCCGTCGATGCGCAGCCGCACCTTCAGCTCGTCCTCGCTCGGCTCTAGGTGGATGTCCGATCCGCGGGCAGTGATCGCGCGCTCGAGCAGGCCGGACACGAATCGGACCACCGGCGCGTCATCGTCGGTGTCGACCAGGGTGTCGGCGGGGGATTCCTCGATGGCCATCTGCGCCGCGGCCTCGTTGAGGTCGGTCGACGCCCGCGAGTAGCGATCCAGCAGCCGGTTCAGGTCGTCGTCGGTCACCACGATCGGCCGTACGGCCTGCCCGGTCGCCGCCCGGATGTCGTCGATCGCGAGCACATTCCCGGGATCGGCGAGCGCGACGGTCACCACCATGCCGTCCGCCGCGATCGGCACCACCCGATGCCGCCGCGCGAGCGTCAGCGGAAGCAGGCTCATGGCTGCCGGATCGACCGCCAGCGTGCTCAGCTCGGCGGCCTGCAGACCGTAGGCGTCGGCGATTGCCGAGGCGAGCTGGAACTCCGTGATGAGCTGGTCGTCGACGAGCACCGTCTGCGGGTTGCGACCGGTCTGCTCCGCCGTGGTCACGGCCCCTTGCAGTACCTCGTCGCTGACCCCCCGGTCGCGAAGCGCCGACAGTACCGTCCGGGTCATCGAGTCCATGCCAGTGTTATCGCCGCGAGCGGGTCGAACTTGAGCGTGCGAGCCGTCGTGCGACGCGACCGGGCAGCGTGGCAGCATATCGCCGCGCCTTCCGCGGGTTCGCTGCGTGTATGACGGATATGACGACCTTCGGCCATCGCCCGTTCGGGTGAATTCTTGCCGTGTCATAGCCCGGCCGTTGAAGTGGTCACGTTCATCGTCCGATGGCATGTGGTACAGAGCGATCCGCCCGGCTCGGCCGGCGCGAAACGCCGTATCCCACGGAAGGGCTGGCGCAGTGACCATACCTTTGACCACACCGATGACCGGACCGACAACCGGGCCGATGGCCACATCTCAGTCGCTGATCGATTCCGGCCTGCCGCAGCAGGGCGGCTACCGCGCCGAGGCTCCTGGGCGGCACGCCGTCGGCAGCCCCGATCCGCAGAATCTCGGCCCGGGTGGTTCGGTGGTTGCCGGCGAAACGAGGCCGGCGGCAGCGACGGCGGAGATCGACGCCCTGCTCACCGAGATGGTCGACGCCGGCGGATCCGATCTGCACATCACCGCTGGCATCGCACCGAGCGTGCGCATCGACGGAGAACTCCGGCCGGCGCCGGACAAGCCCCGGCTGCTGCCCGCCGACACGGAGCGAATGGTGCGGTCGTTCCTCACGGACGAACAGTGGGAGCGATTCTGCGCGGACAACGAGTTGGATACCGCCTACACCATTCCCAGTGTCAGCCGGTTCCGCGTCAACGTGTTCCGGCAGCGTGGCTCCGTGGGCGCCGCCTTCCGGTCGATCCCGCACCACATCCGCAGCCTGATGGACCTCGGCGTGCCGAGCTCCGTCGAGCAGTTCTCCCAGTTGCCGCGCGGCCTGGTGCTGGTCACCGGCCCGACCGGATCGGGCAAGTCCACTACGCTGGCCTCCCTACTGGACGTGGCGAACAAGACCCGCTACGCACACATCGTCACCATCGAGGATCCGATCGAGTACCTGCACCGGCACGGCACCTGCGTGGTGAACCAGCGCGAGGTCGGCACCGACACCGCGGACTTCTCCGTCGCCCTCAAGCACGTGCTGCGCCAGGACCCGGACATCATCCTGGTCGGCGAGCTGCGGGACCTGGAGACCACCTCGGTGGCGATCACGGCCGCCGAGACCGGCCACCTGGTGCTCGCCACCCTGCACACCAAATCGGCGGCGCAGACCATCGACCGGCTCATCGACATCTACCCGCACGCTCAGCAGCAGCAGATCCGCTCGCAGCTCGCGAACGCGCTGGAAGGCGTGGTGACGCAAGCGCTTCTGCCCAAGCGCAACGGCGGCCGGGTGGTGGTGTGCGAGGTCATGGTGTCCACTCCGGCCATCCGCTCGCTGATCCGCGAGGACAAGGTGCACCTGATCCCCAGCTATGTGCAGTCCGGCAGCGACGTCGGCATGATCAGCTTTGACCAGCACCTGGCCGACCGCTACCGCGAGGGGCTGGTCAGCAAGCACGTCGCCATGGAGATGGCGCAGGACTCCGGCGAGTTCCGCCGGCTCGCCGGGCTGGTGTAAGCCGTGGCAGCCAGCGCACCGGCCACCTTCGCCTATCAGGCGGTGGACGCGGCCGGCAAGCAGGTGAAGGGCACCCTCGAGTCCGACTCGATCGAGGCCGCGCAGCAGACGCTGTCCGCGCAGAAGCTGATCCCGCTCTCGGTGACGCCGTCCGGTAAGGGCCTGCAGCGCGAGCTGAAGATCCCCGGCCTCGGCGGAAAGGTGAAACTGAAGGACCTGGCGGTCTTCTCCCGCCAGTTCGCGTCGATGACGTCGTCCGGGCTCTCGCTGCTGCGCGCCCTGTCGATCCTCGAGGACCAGGCGACGAAGCCGGCGCTGAAGAAGGCTTTGTCGCGGGTGCGCATCGACGTGCAGGGCGGCGTCACGCTCTCCACGGCTCTGGGACTGCACCCGGATGTGTTCCCGCCGCTCATGGTCAACATGATCAAGGCCGGCGAGACCGGCGGCTTCCTGGACGGGGCGCTCGCCCGGATCGCCACCATGTACGAGGCGGATGCGAACCTGCGCGCCAAGATCAAGGGCGCGATGACGTATCCGGTGATCGTGCTGTTGTTCTCGCTGCTGATGGGCGCCGCGGTCGTCATCTTCATCGTGCCGGTGTTCGAGCGCATGTTCGCGCAGTTGGGCGGGAATTTGCCACTGCCGACCCAGATGCTGGTGGGCGCCTCACACAACATGTGGTGGGCGGGGCCGCTGCTGCTGATCGTCGCCGGCGTCGGCTTCAAGGTCTACCGGAAGACGTACCGCGGCAATGCCGCGTTCCGACTCAAGGTCGACGGGCTGAAGCTGCGCCTGCCGGTGTTCGGATCGCTGTTCAAGAAGCTCGCCATCAGTCGCTGGGCACGGAACCTTTCGACCCTGCTGCATGTCGGCGTCCCGGTGCTGCAGGCACTGGATGTGGTCGGCGGCACCGCGGGTAACGCCGTGGTCGGCGCGGCCATGGAGGACGTGAAATCCGCCGTGCGTATCGGCCAGGCCATGTCCGTGCCGCTGGCGCACCAGGACCTGTTTCCGCCGATGGTGGTGCAGATGATGGAGGTCGGCGAGGAGACCGGCCAGATCACCGACATGCTCGACAAACTCGCCGACTACTACGACCACGAGGTGCAGACCGCGACCGAATCGCTGACCTCCGCCATGGAGCCACTCCTGGTGGTGCTGCTCGGCGCGGTGATCGGTGGCATGGTCATCTGCCTGTACCTTCCCATGTTCACGATCTACCAGAACATCGCTCAATAACGCGCTCATCCCTTGAGCGGGACCGCCGATAAACAAAACAAAGGTGCATGGCGCGGGGGCGTAACACACCTTGATCGAAATTCGACTTATCGGGTTTCGAGAGCAGTACCCGACGGGCCGCCCGGCCCGGCGGAAAAGGGGGCGGTCGGCAGGAAGCCGAGCCCGGAAACAGCCAAGGAGGCTGACATGCACACCACCCTGCAATCCTTACGGGCCCGGCGCGCTCGTGGTGAGGACAATGGTTTCACCCTCATCGAACTCCTCGTCGTCGTCGTCATCATCGGCATTCTGATCGCCATTGCCGTGCCGCTGTATCTGAACTACCAGAAGGGCGCGCACAACAAGGCGGCGGAGTCGGACCTGCGGAACGCAATTTCGGTGATGGAGCTGTGCTTCTCGGACAATAATACCTATGCGAGTGTCACAGTGGATGGTACTAACGGCGCGACGAAGGGCGACGCCTGCACCGGCCGCTCGATCAATGTTTCGGACGGCACTTTGCTGACGATTACTGCGGCCGCTGACGGCAAATCCTGGTCGGCAACTTCGGAAGCAAAAACAGGCGACAAGACGTACAAGTACGACAGCTCGGTTGGCGGCGCCGTCACGGCCCAGTAGCTACGCCCTGATGTCAGCGCGTAGGTATTGCTGAAGTCTGTTTTACGAAATCCCTGAGGGAGATGTTCGATGAAGCACCGCGTGAATAGCATCAATAAAGTAGGTCTGGTCAATTCCGATGGGCACGTCATCGGACTCGACCTGGGTGCCACCGCGGTGCGGGCGGCGGCGCTCGCGCCGGGCCTGCACGAGGGCCGTCCATCGGTCAGCGTGCACGGCCTCGGCGCGGTGCCGCTGCCCCCGGGCTCAGTCACCTGCGGCGCGGTGACGAACCCGGGGGCGGTGACCGCGGCCATCAGGCAGCTGTGGGCCACCGCCAAGCTCAAGGACACCAAGGTGGTTCTGGGCATCGCCAGCCAGCAGGTCGTGGTCCGGGACCTGACCATGCCGGACATGCCGGCCGAGCAGATCCGCGCCGCGCTACCGTTCCAGGCTCGCGACGTGATCGCGCTGCCACTCGAGCAGGCGCTCATTGACTTCTGCCCGCTCGGCCCGGCCGGGCCGAACGGGACGGGCATCCCGGGCCTGCTTATCGCGATGCCCCGCAAGCCCGTCATCACCGCGGTCGAGGCCGTGGAGAAGGCGGGCCTGCAGGTCGCCCGGGTGGACCTCGCGGCATTCGCCGCGCTCCGGTCCACCGCGGGCGACCCCGGGGCCGTCGAGATGGTCGTCGATATCGGCGCGCAGCTCTCCACGGTCGTCATCCACCGGGCCGGTGCGCCCAAGGTGGTGCGCATCATCGCCCAGGGTAGCGATGCCGTCACCGAGGGTCTCGCGGACCGGGGCAGCATGCCCGTCGAGGAGGCCGAGGCTGCCAAG
This sequence comes from Nakamurella sp., assembly GCA_017848755.1. Taxonomy (GTDB): domain Bacteria; phylum Actinomycetota; class Actinomycetes; order Mycobacteriales; family Nakamurellaceae; genus Nakamurella. The sequence continues at coordinate 10,685 of JAFIHI010000011.1, forward strand.
CGCACCATCGGCGTCGGCGACGCGAGCACGGGCGATAGCAGCATCGCGCGCATCGTGCGAGACCTGGTGCGGCCGCTCATGTCCGAGGTGCGCGGATCCGCGCAGTTCTACAACAGCACCAACGCGGATGCGCCGATCGGTCGCATCGCGCTCACCGGCGGCGGCGCCGCCATGCCCGGACTGGCGAACAGCCTCGCCGAGCAGCACGGCGTGCCGGCCAGCGTCGTCACACCGATGCAGCACATCCGCAACCGCTTCTTCGGCCAGGGCGGCGACGCCGAGGGCGACGAGAACGCCGCCACCGCCGTATCGATCGGCCTCGCGATGGGAGCAGCGGCATGAGAATCGTGAGCCCCGTATGGGCCATGGACGGCGCGCCCCCCGGCTGGGGCATCGTCGCGGACCTCACCCCGCCGGAACTCATCGCGGACCGCCGCCTGAAGGTCGTCCGCCGATTCGTCGCCGTCGGCCTCGCCCTGGTGCTGGGCCTGTGCGGCGTCGGCTACGGCTACGCCGTCTGGCAGGGATCATCGGCGGCCGATGGGCTCGCCGCCGAACAGGCCCGCACCGCCACTCTTCTCGCGGACCAGCATCGCTACATCGGCGTCACTGCGGTCCACGCGGCGATCACGCAGGTGCAGCAGCAGCTCGGCGGGCTCATGGCCTCCGACGTGAACGTCGACAAGATCACCGCCGCCATCGTCGCAGCTTTGCCGCCGGCCATGACGATCGATAGTGCCACCGTCACCGTGACCGGTGCCGTCGATGCGGCGTCAGGCCGCAGCACCGGCGACAAGGCAAGCGGCGTCGGCGGTCTCGACACCTCCAAGGCGCACCACATCGGTACCGTCACGCTGTCCGGAACCGGAGCCCAGCTCACCGACCTGGCGGCCTATGTGGACGCGCTGCGTCGCGTGCCCGGCGTCTTCGAGCCGTACCCGCTCAGTAACCAGGCCACCGGGGCCGATGCGCCGGCGGGCACCTCGGCGGGCGGCTCAGCAGCTCCGGCGTCCGGGGCGACAGCCGGCACCACCTATAGCCTGCAGCTCACCCTCACCGATGCGCTGCTCACCCACCGATTCGACAAGGGAGGCGACGGATCATGATCTCGGGCGCCCGCGCGGATCGCACATGGATCGCCGGCGGCGTCGCGGTCGCCGTCGCACTCGTCGCCGCATCCTGGTTCCTCCTTATCAGCCCGAAGCTGGACGACGCGGACACCGTCCGCGCCAATGCGGCGGCGGCGGCCGACCAGAACGACGCGCTGCAGGCCAAGGTCAACAAGCTGCGCGTCGAATCCGCCTCGCTGCCGAAGCTCGCGAAGGAACTCGACACCTTGCAGGTTGCGCTGCCGCCGACCAGCTCGCTGGACGCCTTCACCCGGCAGATCACCCAGCAGGCCGCCGACGCGAAGGTGACGGTGACGAGCATCGTCATCGGCGCACCGACCGCGGTCAAGGCGGACGCCGCCGCCAAGGCGGCCCCGGTGGCCGGTGACACTGCGGGCAGTTCCGCCAACGCCGCGAAGGATGCGGCATCGGCAGGAACGGGCAGCGCTGCCCAGGCCGAAGGGGCCGCGGCTTCGGGTTCGGCGTCCGATGCCGGCTCCAACTCGGCTCCGGGTGCGGCCAAGGCCTCCGCGGCGGGGCTCTTTACGATCCCCGTCACGCTCATCGCCGACGGAACATTCGGTGATCTGCAGGCGCTCCTCGGAAACATCCAGACCGCCGGTGCGCGCAGCGCGCTGATCTCCTCCGCGCAGTTTGCCCCGGCCGCCGGCGTCGATGGCAGTGCCGCGTCGGCGAACGCAGCTGGATCAGCCGCGGGTGCCGGAGCAGTGGCTCCGGCTTCGCCGGCTGCCGGACCGGCTGCCGCCAAGGCCGCTGCCATGACGATGACCGTGCAATTGGCCGTGTTCGTCGCCCCGCAAACGCCCGAGGCCGCTGCAGCCCTGCACCAGCAACTCGGCGGCTGAGCGCGGGGTCATGCCATGTGGTGGCCACGTCATCCGCGCGGGCGGTCCCTAGCCGGGATCGCGCAGACCGGGAAACTGCCGAAGGAGCCGCCGCGTCGGCGCATCGATTCGTCGGGCGGAGGCAGCACTAACGACCAAGCGGACGATCGCGGATTCATCCTGCTCGAATCGATCGTGGCGATCGTGATCATCACGATCCTCATGACCGCGCTCACCACCATGTTCATCACCACGATGCACGCCACGACGAATCAGCGCGGCGTGCAGAACGCCATCCGGATCGCCACCGACGAGATCGATCAGGCCCGCGGGCTCAGTTATTCCGGTGCACTCGCCGGGCGGGACGAGACGAGCGTGCTGGCACAGTTCGCCGCCGCCCCCCCAGCGGTCAAGGCATGGCTCCATACGCAGAACGACCAGGCGTTCGACGCCGGCGCTTCCGTCAACGCAGGCAAAACCCTGTGCGTCGGCGGTGCCGTCATCGGATGCGCCCACCTGCCCACGACGCCGGTCACCAGGACGCTGAGCAACACGACCTTCAACGTCAGCTACTACGAGGAGTGGTGCTACCGGAACGCCGCGGATAAGACCACGGCGGACTGTATCCCGAAATCCGCGCAGGTCGGCGGCGTCACCTACCGGCAGTACCTCCGGGTGATCACGGCGATCTCGTGGACCGACGCGACCTGCCCGTCCGGCTCGTGCAGCTACCTGTCCTCGATCCTGCTGAACGGCACCGCCGAGCCGCTCTTCTACTTCAACGACGCGCCGCCACCCCTGCCGGACGTGACCGGATGCGCGCCGCCCGCGATCGCCGTCGGCGACATCTTCAGCGCCGAGGATCCGGCCCACCCTGCGTTGCCGATCGTCAGCCCGGGTGGCTTCTGCGCGCTCGCGGGGGGAGTGCCGCCCTTCACCTGGGCGGGCAGCAACCTGCCGGCCGGGCTCGCGGTGACCAGCGACGGGACCGTCATCGGTAGCCCGACCACAGCCGGCACGAAGTCCGGCGGATCCTTCGTCATTACCGACGCCTTCATCCGATCCGGCACCAGCAACACCTTCAGCTGGCTTGTCTATCCGGAGCTGAAGATCACGGGCGCCGCAGACCAGAACGGCGTTGCCGGTACAGCCGCGACGAATCTCGTTCTGCTAGCGACCGGTGGCTCTGGCGCGATCTACGGCTGGAACGCACAAGGCCTGCCACCCGGGATCACCGGGACCGCGAGCGGAGTGGGCAAGACCACCTTCACGATCGGCGGCACGCCGACAGCTGCGGGCTCCTACCAGGTCACCGTGACCGTCAACGACTCGTCCGTAAAACGAACCACATCGGTGACGTTCCAATGGACCGTTGTTGATCCGCTTGGATTGCCAGCAACGGCCCCGCAGGTGAGCCGGGTCGGTTTTCCGATCAATCCGGTGCCGCTCGCGGTCAGCGGCGGGTCTGGTCATGCCGCAATCACCTTGGCCCCGAGCAGCGCGCTGCCGAGCGGACTTATCTTGACGGGCGATGCGACATCGGGATATTCGGTCACCGGCACCCCGACGGCCACGAGCCCGGCGAAGAATGTCACCTTCAACGTCGACGACCCGGACTCCGGTCAGAAGTCGACGATCACCATCAACTGGATGGTTGTCGACAAGCCCGTCCTGACCATTCCGAACCAGTCGATCAGCAAAGGCGCTTCTAGCTCGGTCAACATGAACTCGTTCGTGACGGGTGCCATCGGAGCAGTGACTTTTGCGCAGAGCGGGAACCCTATGCCGAATGGCCTGACGCTGAATCCGGATGGATCCGTCACCGGGACGGCGGGTAATCCGAAGCAGGCGTTCCCCGGGATACAGGTACAGGTCACCGATTCGACAGGCGCTAGCAATACCGCCACCTTCACTTGGACGGTGACGAAATGACCACCGCGCCTATGTCATTTCGTGGACGGTGCCTTTCGTTGGGCGGCTTTCGCGCCAGACTTACGGTCCTGCGCCGCGGGGCGCGGCGTAGTGACGCCGGCGTGACTTTGATGGAGCTCGTGGTCGGCATGACGATCATGACGATCTTCATGGCGATCTTCACCGGGTCGGTGGTGATGATGTACAACTCCACCAGCAAATCGGAGGCCATCGCGGACACGTCGTCACAACTGAGCATTGCCTTCAACCGGCTCGACAAATCGATCCGGTACGCGTCGGCGATCTCACCGCCGGGCAAGTCCAGCGGAGCCTGGTATGTGGAGTGGGAGACGACCTATACCGGGACCCCGCAGTGCACCCAGTTGCGCCTGAATCCGGCAGCGCAGCAGTTGCAGCAGCGCACCTGGACGGTCTCGGGCGGATCGGCGACGAATGTGACCGCCTGGCTGCCGCTCGCATCCGGCGTCACCGACACCGATCCGACCACCGGTGCCGCTGTCACGCCGTTCACGTTCACCATGTCCGACGCCGCCGTGCCGTACGAGCAGCTCGGTATTCGGCTCGTCGCACTGTCGGTGGGCCGCACCGGCACGACGACCTCCATCTCCGACGTGACGTTCACCGCGTTCAATTCGCGGCTGACGACGGCCACCACCGGAATCTGCGCCGAGAAGGGGCGGTCATGAACGTCATCCGGTCGCGCTTCGGAGTTCGCGGAACCGACCGCGGATCGCTGCCCATGGCGATGCTCGTCGCCGTCGTCGGCATCGCGCTGGCCGCACTCATGGTTCCGCTCGTGCTCACCCAGGCGCACACCACCACGTTCGACACGGCACGCGGGCGCACCCTGCAAGCCGCCGAATCCGGGATCGACATCGCGCTCGGCCAGGTGCGCGCGGCGACCAGCACGAATAAGGACGGCGTGGTGCAGGGCGACGCGAAGAAGCTGCCCTGCGGCCCACTCGCCGGATCGGTCGGCATCGGAACCGACGACCGGTATTCCGTCGACATCGCTTACTACACCGCTGATCCCAACGCGCACGACGCCCAGTGGGCCATCGACCACAAGATGATCTGCGTCTCCGGATACGGTGTCCGCGACACCGCCACGAACTCCTATACGCCCAGTTACGTGGTGCTCACCTCCACGGGCAGCAACGCGGCGGGCGAGTCCCGCACCCTGGTGACGACCTATGTCGTCAAGACGACGAACACGAACATCCCCGGCGGTCCGATCCGCATCTGGCCGGCGGGCAGCGACAACTACTGCATGGATGCCGGCAGTTCACCGGTCGCCGGTGGTGCGGTGAAGCTGAGCCTGTGCCCGACGGGCAACCAGGCGTTGCCCAAGGGCATGAGCTTCATCTACAACCCCGACCTGACGATCCAGCTTGCGGCCACCATCGGCGACACGACTGTCAACGCGAACGGTTACGGCCTGTGCGTGTATTCCGCGGGGTCGAACGGCGATGCGGTGACGCTCGCGAAATGCAACGCGCCCGGCAGCCCGCCCTACCAGCAGGTGTGGAGCGTCGACGACAGTTCGCACCTCCGCGCCTCGAACTCGGCCAAGTCGGACACGGTTTCGTCCTGCATCGAGGCCGCGAGCCAGGCGGGCGGAACGTCCTTGAAGCTCCAGGCCTGCGCCGGGGGCACCACGGATACTAAACAGACGTGGATCCCGTCGCCCGCGGTCGGAGCGGGCCAGGCCGGCGCTACGAACTCCCAGTTGGTGAACTTCCAGCAGTTCGGCCGCTGCCTGGACGTCACCAATCAATCCGTCGCGACGTCGGGGGACGCCGGTGGTGTCTTCCTGATCCTCTATACGTGCAAACAGAACCCGAACCCTGCCAAGGTCGCCTGGAACCAAAGGTTCACGCCGACCCCGGCTCTGACGACCGGATCCGCCCCCCAGTCGAACCAGTGGGTGACCAACAACGGCTCCAAGTACTGCCTGACGAGCCCTCGTACGATCGGCGGCTATGTCAACGTGATCCCGTGCGCGAGTTCCGGCGCGACCAAGACGGCGCAGACGTGGACTACGTACCAGACTCAGGATTCGTCCGGCAACGAGCTCGCGTACAAGGACAAGTTCACCATTCGTGATTCGTCGACTCCGGGTCTCTGCCTGTCGCTCAGCAAGCCGACCGATCTGTACAACAAGCAGTACCAGAAGGCGGTCGTGGAGACGTGTGACGGGTCGTCGCAGCAGAAGTGGAATGCGCAGGCCAACGTGCAGGAGCCGGTGCTGGAGAACATGCACGAGCAGTAGCCGTCGCGCGGCCACGACGGTCGTCATAAACGGTTGTTAGGTGCCCTCGCCGATACCGGTGACGCGGGCGTCGACTGGGAGTGCTGCAGAGAAATGGGCGCCCGGAACTCTGCAGGACTCCCGGTCGACGGGAAATCCGGGTGTCTCGATGTCAGCAAGACACGGACGTCGGGGGCCGGGGGCATCCTGGAAGGCGATGACCGACGACAGCGAAACCGGATCTGACGACGCTCCCGCAGGCGAGCCCGATCTTATTGACGGCGGCCAGGGCGGCGAACTGGGTGGCATAGGCGAGCCTGATGGCGTAGGCGAGCACGGTGGCGAGCAGGTGTCGGACGGCGCCGCGGCAACCACGCGCGGCGGCGTTCATCGCATGGCGCGCTGGTTGGCGACGGCGGCGCTGGTGCTGGTGCTCGCGGTCGGCTCGGTCGCGGCCTCGCTGTGGCTGACGCCGATGCAGCAGGTGTCGACCGCGGGCCAGACCGTCGGGGTCGGCGTCACCGGGCCCTCATGGAGCCTGTCCGGCCCGGGGGAAGTCGACCTGTTCGGGCAGCAACTGCCGACGGTCGTGGACTTCGTCGGTCCAGTGCGGCCCCGGCTGGAGCTGCGGCGGATCGCGGTCGGCGAACAGCTCGCCCAATTCGCGGCGTCGGGGTCGCAGGAGGCCGTGCAGGCGCTCCAATCGGCGCTGTTGCACGGATGGGTACGGTTCTTCATCTGGCAGCTCGCGGTGGCCGTGGTGATCGCGGTGCTGATCTTCGGCGCCGCGGCGGGCTGGCTGCGCCGAAGGTGGGGACGCACGGTCGGGCTGATCGTCATCGGGGTGGTGGCGACGCTGGCGATCGACGGCGGCGCCGTGATGGTCACGGCCTTCACCGCGCCGGCGAAGCTGAAGTCCGTGCGCTCGCTGCAGGATCTGACCGGGGCGACGCAGCTGCCGGATCTGCCATCAACGGCGGCCGTGGACCGGAGTTCGATCAAGAAGGTCGTCGTCATCGGGGACTCCACCGCGGCGGGCCTGGGCAATCCGATCGTGGCCGACCCCAGCCAGGCGGACTCCGTCTGCGGGCGCAGCCGGGACGCCTTCGCCGCCGTTCTCGCCGCGGCCAACGGATGGGAGGTGACCAACCTCGCCTGTTCGAAGGCGACCATCAGGACCGGGCTGCTCGGACCGGAACCCAGCCTGAGCATGACATTGCCGCCGCAGGTGGGCGAGCCGGCGGTGTCGAAGGCCGATCTCATCATCGTCAGCATCGGTGCCAATGACGTCGACTGGACGAACATCCTGCGGATCTGTTCCGTCAGCGACAATTGCGCAAACAGCGCCGAGCAGGCCTACTTCCAGCAGCAACTCGCTCATTTCAGCACCGACCTGCTCCAGTTGGTGGCGGCGCTGCAGCAGCTGCCCCGCCACCCGGGCGTCATCATCAACCAGTACTACGACCCGTTCCCGGACGACATCTCGTGCCTCGCGAACCTCGGCATCACCAAGGACAAGCAGCAGACGCTGCAGTCCGACCTGGCGGCCTTGAACGCCGTGCTGGCAGCCGGCGCGAAGGCCGCCGGCTTCAGCACCGTCGGGCCGGATTTCTCGGGCCACGGGGTGTGCAGCACCTACCCGTACGTGCAGGGGCTGGACGCGGTGGCGCCGTTACACCCGACTGCGGCCGGGCAGATGGCCATCGCGCTGGCCGACGAATATGCGACGCGTGCTGTGCCCCGGTGGGCTCGTTCGGCCGAGAACGTCGAGAACACCGAGAACACCGAGAACACCGTCATATCCGATCGGCACCGACCGGGGCGGGCTCAGCATTGATGCGGTGCGCGATCAGCCGTGGCGGGCTGGACGGGTCGCCCGGGGTGCCGCCTCACTCGGTTTGCTGTGCGGGCCGGTGGGCGGGTAGCGGATGGTGACTTCGAGTCCGCCGCCGGGGGCGTCGTCGAGTGTCAGGGTGCCGTGATCCGCTTCGGTGAGGCGTCGGGCGATGGTGAGGCCGAGGCCGGTTCCGCCGTGGTCGGCGTGGTCGGTGGACCAGCGGCGCAGGGCGTGGTCGCGTTGTTCGCTGGTCATGCCGGGCCCGGTGTCGCTGACGGTGATGGTCGGCCCGGCCGGGGTGGTGCTGGTGGTGATGGTGATGCGGCCGTCAGGTGGGCTTGCGCTGATGGCGTTGGCAATCAGGTTGTCCAGGATCTGTTCGAGGTAGCTGGGGGTGATGTCGGCGGTGGCGGGTGTCAAGTCGGCTCGCAGCTCGACATGTTCGTCGCTGGCGACCGGCAGCCACACGTCGACGCGGTCGGTGACGGCCGTGGCCAGATCGGTTCGTATCGGGTCGGCCGCGGTGGCCTCTGCTCGGGCGACGGCGAGCAGCCCGTCGAGAAGCCCGGTGAGCCGGTTGGTTTCGTCGATCATGGCGGTGATGCCGGCGGCGTCCGCGTCGGGCAACTCGTCGCGGTGCAGCTCGAGCTTGAGGCGCAGCGCAGCCAGCGGTGTGCGCAACTGGTGCGAGACGTCGGCGGTCATGTTCCGCTGCGCCGCGAGCAGGGCCGCAACCCGGTCGGACATGGCGTTGAACGACGCGGCCAGTTCGCGGACCTGCGCCGGGCCCGCTCGCTCGTCGGCGCGGACGATGGTCGCAGCCTCGCCGGTGCCGTGCTAGGGGCTGTGGTCTGCGTCGTCGTCAGGGCTCTGCGCTGTGC
>JAFIHI010000088.1 GCA_017848755.1 Nakamurella sp.
GCCGCACCGCCTTCCTCGCGTCACCTGCCCGCTCCGACAAGCGCCGTAGTCACATGCGATGCCGCGGACCCGACTGTGACCCGGTCGATGCTTCAGCGTGGCGCGAAGCGCCGCAACCGCAGGCTGTTGGTCACCACGAACACCGAGCTGAAGGCCATCGCCGCGCCGGCGATGAGCGGGTTGAGCAGCCCGAGCGCCGCCAGTGGCGCCGCGGCCACGTTGTAAGAATGCCCAGAACAAGTTGCCCTTGATCGTGGCCAGGGCGCGTCGGGACAGCCGGATCGCGTCCGCGGCAGACCGCAGATCCCCGCGGACCAACGTCAGGTCGGAGGCCTCGATCGCCACGTCACTGCCGGTGCCCATCGCCAGACCCAGGTCGACCTGCGCCAACGCAGCGGCGTCGTTGACGCCGTCACCGACCATGGCCACCACCTTGCCCCCCTCCTGCAGGGACCGCACCACGGCGACCTTGTCGGCCGGCATCACCTCGGCGATCACCTCCGTGATCCCGACCTGGGCCGCGACTGCCTTCGCAGCGCGCGAGTTGTCGCCGGTCAGCAACACCGGCGTCAACCCCAACCCGCGCAGCGCCGCCACCGCCTCGGCCGAGGTGTCCTTCACGGTGTCGGCCACCACCGCCACACCACGCGCCGCACCGTCCCAGCCGACCCACACCGGGGTGCGCCCCAGTGACTCCGCCCGGCCGGCCGCCTCGACCAGCCCGGCCGGCACCGTCATCGACCATTCACGTTCCAGCCAGCCGCGCCGGCCCGCCACCGCCGCACGCCCACCAACCAAGCCAGAGACCCCCAGACCCTCGTGCGCGGTGAACTCCGTCACCGCCGGCAGCCCGCCGCCGGCCGCGTCGTCCGTGTCGACGGCCCTGGCCGCGGCGGCGGCCTCTCGACCATCACCGCCAGCCGCCCAGACCCGTGAAGGAATCCATGACAGACCTCTCGCGCCGCCAAGTCCTCGCCGGCGCTCTCGGCCTCGCCGCTACCGCAGCCCTGGCCGCCTGCAGCGGGCAGCCCGCTGCGCGCGGCGGCGCCGTATCGACCGACAGGGCGGCCCGCACGATCGGCCCTGTTCCGACGTCAACTCCGGCCGCCGGGCAGAAAGTGGTGCGCCATTCCGTCACCGCCAAGCCGGCCACCCTCGACCTGGGCGGCCCCACCGTCGCCACCTGGGCCTACGATGGCGTGCTGCCCGGCCCGCTGCTGCGCGCGTCCGCCGGCGACATGCTCGAAGTCACGCTGAATAACCAGCTGCCCGCGGACACCACCATCCATTGGCACGGAATCCGGCTGGCCAACCACGCCGATGGGGTGCCGGGCCTGACCCAGGACCCCGTCAGGCCTGGTGACACCTACGTCTACCGGTTTACCGCGCCCGACCCGGGCACCTACTTCTTTCACCCGCACGTCGGCGTGCAACTCGACCGCGGCCTGTACGCGCCGCTGATCATCGACGACCCGCACGAGCCCGGCGACTACGACGCTGAATGGGCCGTGGTGCTGGACGATTGGATCGACGGCACCGGCACCGACCCGGATCGCGTGCTGACGGAGCTGACCGCCGGGACCGGAAACGGCGGCATGGAAATGGGGCCGATGGGCGGCATGGATCACGGCTCGATGGGGATGGGCCAGGCGCCGTGGGGCGACGCCGGCGACGTCACCTACCCGCATTTTCTGATCAACGGCAAGGTTCCCGCCGCCCCGGACGTGCTCGCCGCCAAACCCGGCCAACGGGTCCGACTACGCATCATCAACGCCGCCTCGGACACGATCTTCACCGTTGCCCTGGGCGGGCACCGCATGACGATCACCCACACCGACGGCCGGGACGTCGGCCACCGAGCACAGCACCAGTGATGCCACTGCGGCGTCGACCGTCGCGTCCTCGGCGGGCAGGGCGCCGGCGTGCCCGGCCACCACCCGCACCGGCACGGCCGCTTCGGCCGCCGCCTGGCTCGGCCAGGGCACGTAACCGGTTCTCCGGTTCTACCGCGACTACCTCGGTGACGGTGTCTGGGTAGTGGGCGAAGTTCAGCCCGTTGCCGGCACCGAGTTCGATCACCGACCGGCGCGGCCGACCAGCGCATGGTCGCGATGCTCCGCCGTGCCACGCAGTTCGGACTCGGCGCTGATCCGCACGTACATTCGCGTGAATCGCGGGTGCTGGAGCTGGGGCAGATCCGTCATCGCACCTCCTCAACCACGCCGGACCGCGGCCCCGGTTCGCCGGGCTGGCGCAAGCGACTAACTTACGCAGTAGATAGGCACCTGTCGAACGACGGCACCCGCTCGAAGATCACGGAGAACGCCCATGGAAAGCGAAGAAAAAGCCGCAGCCGAAGGCATCCACGCGGGCCACGCGGAGCGCGGTCGCGCGTGCCCGCTCCGGCGGACGCCCTAGCGGATGGTTATGGGGCGGCGCGGCGCTCGTGGTCGCGGTGCTGGCCGTGGAGATCGTCGGCGTGGTGCGCTCCGCCGGCAACGGCCAAGCCGATGCTGCTGCCACAGATCTGAGCAACCCGCCGGCGACGACGGCAGTCGGCCGCGACTCCCCGCCACCGTGGCCGGCCCCGGCCGACGCCGCCGCGGCCGTGCGCGCGGCGGGACTACCGATGCTCACTGCAGAAGGCAACGTCAAGCACATCCACGCCCACCTCGACATCCGCGTTGACGGGAACCCGATCGAGGTGCCCGCCGACATCGGCATCGACCAGACGCGGGGCAGCATCAGCCCGCTACGCACCCACGACGCGTCTGGTGTCGTCCACATCGAATCACCGTTGAAGCGGCAGTTCACCCTGGGCGAACTCTTCAGCGAATGGGATGTGAGCCTATCCGAAGGCAACATCGGCGCGCTGCGCACCAGCGCTGACAAGAGCCTGCGCGTTTTCGTGAATGGCGCGGCGCAATCGGGCAATCCCGCCGCGACGATCTTCAACGCGCATGACGAAATCGCCCTGATCTACGGCACGCCGCAGCAGAGCGAGTCCGTGCCGTCGCACTACGACTTCCCGCCGGGCGACTGAGATTGACTCACCGTGTCCACGGTGACCCCGGGTTGGCGCCACGTGATGTGGCAGTGAAGTCCCGGCGCGTTTGCGTTCAGGGCAACGGTGCGGTGCGATCGTGCCAGGCGAAGCGGCTCGACGGGCGCTCAGCGACGTTCGTCGCCGGATTGCGGGTCAACGACAGAGCCGCGCACGCAATGAACATGACCTCGGCAAGCAGGGACGCCAGGCCGAGTAAATCCTCGGGGGTCTGCGCCCATGTTTCGCGGTAATCGCCCGGTAGGCCGACGGTTCGGCTGAGGACGAAAAGGACGGACTCGCCAGCGTTGATGATGCAGCCGCCGATCCAGGCCACCGTGCGCCGACGGTCCCTGCGGGATGACAGTCCGGCGACGACCACGCCGAGCAGAACTGCCCCAAGCACGAACAAGACCCCTATGTACGGCATTTCGCGGCCGTGGTCCAGCGCCAGTACTGCGTGGATCTCGAGATTGACGACAGCCGCGCCGATGGCGATCCAGCGGACGGTTGGCCGGGCGGCGAACTCGCTCATTCGGCACGGCCTTCATCGAGGCGGCGCGTCGCGCCGGCATGGTCGGTCTCGACAGTGGGCGCCTCAGGCCGCCGGTTACTCGTCGGGTCGGCCATGCTGCCCGTGTCCTGCTTGGCAGCCCATGTCGGCCACAGCGCCCGTGCGAGTTCGGGGCGGATGCGCCCGTCGCCGAACATGACCCGGCCGATCGTGCGATGGGACGCGAGCATCCCCGTACCGACAGCGATATGCACAGTGAGCGCCGCGATGAGGACGACGGCGGCCGCGATGTGTATTCGCAGCGACCAAGCCAGTAGCGACGTCGCTCCGGCCGGTGCGAGATACAGCCCGGCCGCGCTGACGACCAGAACTGTGAACGATCCGAGCATCGCGGTGAAGACGATCCGCTGCCCCGGGTCGAATCGGCCGCCGTGGGGCAGCGGGCGGTGCCGTGACGGGGCCAGCACGTAGCGGGCGAAGCTTCGAAACCACGGTATTTCACGGCGGCGGAACCGGCACATGTCGCGGACCAAAAGGCGCCCGACCGCGGGGCCGAGCAGCACCAGCCCGATGGCGGCGGCTCCGGAGACGATACCTAGCCATCGATGCACGTCGCCCAGCCAGACATGGCCACCGAGAGTCGACACCACCGGTGCAGGAATGCGTTCCGCCATCCCCAGCCCGCTGACGATGAGAACGAGCATGCCGAGCGCCAATGCCGCGTGCGCGATGCGCACCCCGAGCCCATGCCGCAGCAACGTCGGCTGCCGATCGTGCCGGCGCATCAGCCGGCGACGGCGAACGTTACTGACCGGCTGGGCAGCATCGGTGCATGGTCGGGGCCCGCCAGCTCGACGGTGAGCGTGTGGCGGCCCGGCGGTACCCGTAGCGACAGCCGGCTCGAGGAGTATTCGGCGATCGGCAGCCCGCCGTCCAGCGACAGGTGTAAATGGTCAAGACCGTTTTCCGGGAGCCCGAGCTTCGCTCCCTGCAACGAGACGTCAAGCAGGACAGGCGATGTGACCGTCGTGCCGTCGGTCGGCGTCCTGATCGTGAATGACGGGCCCGCATCGCCGGTCGCGCCGCCAGCCTGCAATGCGACTGCGACGGCCACCACTGCCACGACGGCTACAGCGATCGCAGCCCGCACCGGCAGCCCGAGACGCCCCGGACGTCCCCGCCTTTGGCCGCCTCGGCGAGGAGCCTTGTTGTCTGCCACGGCCCTTGCCCTCCCGGCGGATCGAACTCTTCAGTCGGACGCATGCACGTGGCTGCCACGACGTGCAACATTTTCCACGACCATATATGTATTAATTAACTCTACCACGGCAGAGGCCTCACCCGGCGGCTCGCCAGACATCGACTCCCGCGCAGGAGTTCGGCGGCGCTGATGATCGAGTCCGACGACCCGCCCAGCGGACCGATGTGCTACGTCGTCACGGCCGGCGGATCTTCATCAAATCTTCACCTCGGCTTCGTACACCGTCAGACTGCTCACCGCAAGGTGGGGTCATCCCTGTGTCGGCATGCAGCGATCACGCGACAGCGACAGTGGTCGGCCCCTCGACCATCACCGCCAGCCGCCCAGACCCGTGAAGGAATCCATGACAGACCTCTCGCGCCGCCAAGTCCTCGCCGGCGCTCTCGGCCTCGCCGCTACC
>JAFIHI010000089.1 GCA_017848755.1 Nakamurella sp.
GGCCCTGGCCTCATCTGCGCACGGATCAGGGACCGCAAGGACATCACCGTTGCGTTCCGCATCCAGGGAAGTGTCGACCTCTCACGGAATTCGTTTTCGGCGGCCGCCAGGTCCGCGGGCGACAGCCGCTCCGGCTCACCGAAGCACACAGCCGCCAACGCGGAGGCACGCTGCGCCGGGCTGATCAGCGCCAGTTGACGCACCGCCCACGGCCGGATCCCCGGAAGCATGACGAGCACCAACTTCGGATCGGCCCCGCGCTCCCCCGCCAGCCGCAGGTCGGGCACCGCCGGCGACACCAGCGTCAGGGTGCGCACCAGATGTGGGAACCGCGCGGCGAGGTACGTCGCGACAACCCCCCCGCGTGAATTGCCGACGAGGTGGACAGGCCCGCGGGACATCCGTTGGATCAGCGAAGCGCACAACCTCGCCTCGCGCGTGATCGAGTAGTCGCCATCGCGCGGCGGTCCGGATCTGCCGGACCCGGGAAGGTCCATCGCGAATCCGGTCGAGTGGCCGTTCAGCGCCGCGGCGAGCCGGTCCCAGTTGGTCGACGCGCCGTCCAGCCCGTGGATGTACCAGGTATGCGGAGCCCACGACGGCCCACTCGTCCGCCGGACGAGAACGTCCTGACCGCACACCGTCACCACCTCGGCCGGGGGCGGCTCCGCCGCGAAACCCGGTATGGGAGCGAGCGTGTCGTGCGCCAGTGGGGCCGTCGACCATCGCGTGAGCTCGTCGCGCGGACGGGGGCCGAAGCTTCTCACGGGGAGGGGCATGCCTTCATCTTGCCTGTCCGCCCGGTGTCGTTGGGCGCGGAGATGACGGGTGGGTTGTCCCCCTGTTCGGATTTCATCCACATCGCGCTGCGGCCGCTGCGATACCCCGGCCGCCGGACCTAGCGTCGTGCCCATCTCAATCCGCGGCCCGGAAGGATCGACCATGGCCTGTGACCTGGAGGTCGACACGGATCGGATGCGGAGGGCGTCCGGGCTCCTCGCCCTCGCCGGACAGTGCGACGGCGCCGCCGAGCGGCACTACGGCTACCTCTCCGCCTCCGCCGGCCGGGCGGACGGCCCTGCCGGGTTCCGGGAGGCCGCGCGGCTGGCGATCGTCCGGGCCGACCAATGCGTGGCGGCCGCCAGCGCGCTTGCGTCACAGGCGGGCCGGCTGGCGGATTTCCTCCGCGCGGCGGCGGACAGCTTCGACCGGGCGGAACAGCTGTGCGCGAGGGGTGGCTGACGCGTGGCACATGTGACGTCGCAGTGGGCGAACCAATACGGGTTGCCCGACCCTGCCGCCTCGGCCGATGATCTGCGGCGCGCCGACGTCGCTGCCTTGCGCGCCGCAGTGGTGCGGTGGGAGGCGGTCAACCTGTCGGTCGGGCAAGGAGGGGATCGAGCGCGGAACGCCCTGGCCATGCTGCAGCAGGGATGGTCGACGCCGCAGGCGACGCGGGCCGTGGCCACCCTGGCGCAGGCCGGCGACCGCCTCGCAGACTCGGCCAGGGCCGCGGCGCGGGCCGTGGTGTCGCTGGCGGAGGCGCTCGAGCGGGCGCACCGCGACGTCGAACGGACCTACGCGCATGCCGATGCGACGATCACGGCGCGGCAACTGCGCCGGGAGCCGCTCGCGACGAACGCCGCCGAGATCGCCGCGATCGCCGCCGAGCGACAGGCCCTCGTCTGCAGCATGCACGCCGAGATGAGATCGGCCGAGGCCCGGCTGGAGGCCGCGGCGCTGGGCGCGACGCACGCGCTGGCCGTGGACCCGCGCGACCTGCTTCCGCACGGGGTGGCCGCGCCGTCAACGAACCCGGGCGCGCGAGATCTCGATGCGAGGAATCGCGCCGCGCTGGCTGCCGACCGCGCCTCACCGGACGGGCGGCACGCATTGTTCGCACGGGCCGTTCAACGCGCGCTCGACGAGGCCGCAGCGCACGGCCAGGCCGTGCAGTTGCTCACTTACGACGCGGACAGCCTTGCCGGCCACGGAGCCGCGGCCATCGCCGTCGGCGATATCGCGTATGCCGATACGGTGTCGGTGCTGGTCCCCGGCGTTGCCAACTCGCCGACGGACATGTCTGGCGCGGTCCGGCTCTCCGCCGACCTGGCCGCCGCGACCGCGAGATCCGGACCGGCCGGCGCGACGAGCGCCGCCATCGCCTGGTTCGGCTACGACATCCCCTTGAGTTGGGCCGCCGATCAGCGGCCGATCGGCGGGCGGAATCCGGTCGCGTCGATCGTCACCAACTCGGTGCTGGCCATCGACGCCAGCGCGGCCGTGTCCGGAGCGGTGCGGCTCGCTGCCTTCACCCGGGAGATGCGGACCATGATCGCGCCCTCGGCCGCCGTCACCCTGATCGGCCACTCCTATGGATCGACCGTAGTGTCGCAGGCGGCGCGCATCATGCCGCCGGAGGCCGACATCGACGACATCGTCCTGCTCGGCTCGCCTGGGGCGGGGTATCGGGGCGCGACGGCGCACGATTACACGGCCGTCCCGGCAGACCACGTCTACACCGTCGCATTCCCGGGCGACCCGATACCGAACGACATCACCGACCTCATCGCGGAGCTGGCCAACCCGGCCGGCATCATTGCTCGCGCGCTAGCCATGGGCGATCGAACGGGCCCGTTCGGCGCCGACCCGAACGCACCTGCGTTCGACGCGCAAGCAATCATGGTGCCATCGGGGATCAGCTGGAACGGCGGCGTGGACCTCGGACAACATGCCTTGGACAACTACCTGTCCGGCCCCGCCCTGCAAGCGGTGGCGGCGGTGGCCGCGGGGCGCTATTCGGTGGTCCCGGTGCGCCGGGACCGATGAGCGCCGATGCGCGCACCTCGGCCCGCGTAAGGTTGTCGGGCGCCGGTCGACGCATCCGCGGCAGTCGAGGGGACAGGAGATGTCGTCCGTGGAACAGCGATGCGGCATCCTCAATGGAGCAGCGGCCGAGCGGACAGGAGGTGCCGATTGTCAGCCCAACCGCGTCGAGGCACGAGCCGGATGAGTCGCACGGCGCGACGGGTTCAGCTGCTGGATGCGGCACGTGGTGTCTTCGTGACGCAGGGCTTCCACGCTACCGCCATGGACGATATCGCCGACGCGGCCGGCGTCAGCAAACCTGTGCTGTACCAACACTTCCCGTCGAAACTGGCGCTGTACCGGGCGCTGCTCGAGGCATCGGCCGATCAAATGGTGCACCTAGTCAGACAGGCGATCGCGTCGAGCGAGGACAACGGCCTCCGCGTCCACAACGCTACTGCGGCGTACTTCTCGTTCGTCGCCGACGAGGGGCAGGCGTTCCGGCTGATCTTCGAGTCGGACCTGCGGGACGAGCCAGCCATCGCCGCGATCGTCGACCGGGCCACGGAATCGTGCATCGAGGCGATCAGCGACACGATCACCGCGGATACCGGGGCGGACAGTGCCAGCGCGCGGCTCCTGGCAGCGGGCCTCGTCGGCCTCTCCCAGGTCAGCGCGCGCTACTGGCTGGCCCAAGCAGACTCGATCACGCAGGACCGCGCCGTGGAACTCGTCTCCGAACTGGCCTGGCGCGGCATCTCGCACTTTCCGAGGAACACCTGACCCGCCGCGGCCGTGCAATCAGCTTCCGCTCGTGAACCCGACGCGGCGGCTGTCCGCGGGGCCGATCTCGACGTAGGCGATCTTCGCCGTCGGGACGATGACGCGGCGGCCCTTGTCGTCCAGCAGGTTGAGCACCGTGGAACCCAGCGCCTCCGAGACCTGCTGCGCGATCGCTTCCGGCTTCCCGTCGACGGTCAGTGTCAACTGGCGCCCATTTTCAGCGATCCCGATCGTGACGTCCACCAAAGACCTCCCACACGCGCGCCGTAACGGCTTCCGCATCGATAGTGCCCGCACGCACGGGCACCTCTATCACCGTGCCCGCAGGGTATGCGCCTCACTGCGCCCACCCGAGCACCCGTGTCATTGTGCCCTACCGGGCACCCGTGTCGTTGTGCCCTACCGGGCACCCGTGTCGTTGTGCCCTACCGGGCGCCTGTGTCACTGCGTCCGCACCGGCACCCGTCAGAACAACCGGCCTTCAGCCGAGTCCATTCCCCGCAGCGCGTCGTAATCGAGCACCACACAGCGCAGGCCACGATCTTGGGCCAATGTCCGGGCTTGCGGCTTGATCTGCTGCGCGGCGAACACGCCCGTGACCGGCGACAGGATCGGATCACGGTCCAGCAGCTCGACGTACCGCGTCAACTGCTCCACGCCGTCGATCTCACCGCGCCGCTTGATCTCCACGGCGACCACCGACCCGGACGCATCCCGGCACAACAGGTCCACCGGACCGATGGCCGTCGGGTACTCGCGCCGGATCAGGGTGAATCCGTCGCCGAGCACCTCGACGCGCTCGGCCAGCAACGCCTGCAGATGCGCCTCCACCCCGTCCTTGATGAGCCCCGGATCGAGGCCCAACTCGTGCAGCGAATCGTGCAGGATCTCGTCGACCGTGATCACCAACGTGTCACCGCTGCGGTTCGTGACCGTCCATGCGTCTCCGTCGACGCGCAGGGCGCAGGGCGGGCTCATCCAATTGAGCGGCTTGTAGGCGCGGTCGTCGGCGTGGATCGATACGGAACCGTCCGCTTTGATCAGGATCAGCCGGGTCGCCATCGGCAGATGTGCCGTGAGCCGGCCGGTGTAGTCCACCGAACATCTGGCTACCACAAGTCGCACAGTCGGCACCCTACCGGCAACGGCCGCGCTCCCGGGACCCGGCCGTCATTCGGCCCAGACCGGCCGACGCTTCTCGAGGAACGCCGTCATACCTTCCCGCGCCGCCGCCGTCTGCGACGACGCCGCCATCGCTTCGCAGGCGACCGCGTAGGCGTCGGATTCCGGGCGATCGAGTTGCGCGTACAGGACGCGTTTGCCCCAGGCCTTCGCCGCCGCGCTGCCGCGGGTCGCGCGCGCCATCAGGTCGTCGACCGCATCGTCCAGCTCGGCGTCGTCCACGACCCGATTGACAAGGCCCCAGGCACAAGCAGTCTCGGCGTCGACGACATCGCCGGTGAATGCCATCTCCACCAGCCGCTTTCGCCCGACTGCCCGGCCCACCGCGACCGAGGGTGTGTGGCAGAACCACCCGCCCTTGCCGCCGGGCAGAGCGAAACCCGCCGATCTGGCCGCGACCGCGAGGTCGGCCGACGCCACGAGCTGGCAGCCGGCCGCGGTCGCCAACGCATGGACGCGGGCCACGATCACCTGCGGCACCGCGTGCATGGTTAGCATCACATCGGTGCACAGCCGCATCAGGTCGGCGACGCCGAGCGCGTCCCGCCCGACCACATCGGCGAAATCATGACCCGCCGAGAACACCGGTCCGTTCGCCGCCAGCACCAGCCCCGTCGCGTCGCTGCCGCCGACCTCCCGCAGGGCGCGCAGCAACTCCTCGAGCACGGCAGCGGACAGCGCGTTGCGCCGGGCTGGGTTGTTCAGCGTGATGCGAGCGACCGGATCGTGCGCGGACACCGTCAGATACTCGTATGGCATTCCTCGACGGTAGCCCCGGCGGTGACCCCAACGGCACCCCCGTCGACCCACCGGCACGGCGCTACCCAGCGCACGGAAAGATCGTCCGTGTGACACAGTCCGCCACCGCACCGTGCTGCGACGCGGATCGCGCCGCCGGCGACAGCCCGATCGGTTCCGCTCCATCCTTCGATACATTCCTGCTCCTCGATCACCGCTCGCCGTGGAGCCGGACAGCCGCCGATGACGCTGTTCGCGGCCTGCTGCCGCAGGCCGTCCAGCACGCGCTGGCAGCATCGCCCGGAACACGGGCGTTCGCGGTCCGGCCCGTCCGGGACCGCCACCGCGTGCCCCTTCAGGCGCCCCGCGCGGGACGGGTTGGTCACGACGCATTCCTGGCGGCGTTCCCGGGCGGTCTCGACGCGCCCGTGATCACGGGCCTGGCCGCGGGGGCAACAGCTGTCGACGGATCCATGGTCGAGGACATCGTCATAGGCGTGTGCACCAACGCGAAACGCGACCGCTGCTGTGCCGTACGCGGCCGGCCGGTCGCCGAGGCCCTGCGCGGGACGTTCGGCCAGCGCATCACCGAGATCAGCCACCTCGGTGGGCACCGTTTCGCCGCCACGATGCTGGTCTTGCCGATCGGGTACAGCTACGGTCAGCTGACCCCCGACCTCGCCGAGGCCGTCGTGCGCGCCGCGATAGACGGGCTGGTCCACCCGACGGGCCTACGCGGCCGTTCGGACCTCTCGCCGCCCACACAGGCGGCCGACGCGTACTGGCGCGCGGCGCTGGGACCGTCCGCCGTCGACGCGGTCCGCATCGAATCCGAGACCCTCGTCGATGACGCCGTCCGCGTCACGGCGACCGTTCAGGGCAGCCGTGACGACGTCGTGGTCCGCTACGTCGCCGGCGCTCGCATCGAGGAAACGGCCTGCGGCGGCAAGCCGATCCAGACGGGCCGGTGGAGCGTTGCCCGCACGTAGCACCCCGGGCGTGGTACCGCCCGGCCGGCCGTCTCAGCGATCCGGTGCGCGCTCCACCGTCGCGCCGAGCGAGGTCAGATTCTGCACGAAATCGGGGTAACCACGATCGATGTGGAACACGTCGTGCACCTCGGTGACGCCGTCGGCGGCCAATCCCGCGAGCACCAGACCGGCGCCGGCACGAATATCGGTGGCCCACACCGGCGCGCTGGACAACTGGTCCCGGCCGCGGATCGATGCGTGGTGCCCGTCGATATGCGCGTCGGCGCCCATCCGGATGAGCTCTTCGACGAACCGGAAGCGCGCGTCGAACACGTTCTCGGTAATGATCGAATGTCCGTCCGAGACCGCAGCTAACGCCAGAGCCATCGGCTGCAGGTCTGTCGGGAACGACGGATACGGCAGGGTCACGAAGTCGACGGCGCGTGGGCGCGCGTTCATCCGGACCTCGAACCCGTCGGGGGCGCGCGAGACCACGGCCCCGGCGGCCACGAGTCGCTCGAGCGGGACCGTCAGATGGTCGGCGTCGACACCGTGCACCCGAACCCGACCACGGGTCACCGCGGCGGCGAACGCCCAGGTACCCCCGACCACGCGATCCCCGACCGTGCGGTGATGTGTCGGCGAAAGCCGGTCCACGCCGTCAATCACCAGTGTCGGGGTGCCGGCACCGGTGATCCGGGCACCCATTCCGTTGAGCATGTGCACCAGATCCGCGATCTCCGGTTCGCGGGCGGCATTCTCGATGGTCGTGGTTCCGACCGCGAGAACGGCTGCCATGACGATGTTCTCGGTCGCGCCCACGCTCGGGAAATCGAGCTCGATCGTCGCGCCGCGCAGTTTCGCCGCCTCCCCGACCACGGCACCGTGCTCGATCCGCATAGTGGCGCCCAACGCCTGCAATCCGTTCTGGTGCATATCGAGCGGACGCGATCCGATCGCGTCGCCGCCGGGCAGCGCCACGATCGCACGGCCGAGCCGACCCATCAGCGGGCCTAGCACGCAGACCGACGCTCGCAGGCGGCTGACAGCCGGGAAGTCGGCATGGAACGACGGCTCTTGCGGCGTGTCGATGGTCACCACGTCTCCGTCGACGTCGACACGACATCCGAGGCCCCGTAGGACATCTGCCATCAGCGGGACATCGAGGATGCGCGGGCAGTTCGAGATGGTCGTCGTCCCCTCGGCGAGGAGCGCGGCTGCCATGAGCTTCAACACGCTGTTCTTCGCGCCGGTGACCGTGACGTCGCCGTCGAGCCGGGCTCCCCCGGACACCAAGAGCTTCTCCGGCTGCACATCCACGCCGCACAGCGTATCGGGCAGGCCTCTACGCTACGACCATGGCCATTCACGTCACCCGCGTCTATACACGGACCGGCGACGCCGGCACGTCGCGGCTCGTCGACGGCGCGATCGTGCCGAAGACCGACCCGCGTCTGGTCGCGTATGCCGACTGCGACGAGGCCAACTCCTGCCTCGGTCTGGTGCTGGCGCTCGGCCGGCCCCCGCAGGCTGTTGCCGCCGTCATATCCCGCCTGCAGAACGAGATCTTCGATGTCGGTGCGGATCTCGGCACGCCGGTCATCGCCGAGCCCGCGTGGGAGCCGCTGCGCGTGACGCAGGAATACGTCGACCGCCTCGAAGCAGACTGCGACTCGTTCAACGTGGAGTTGGCCGACCTGGACTCGTTCATCCTGCCGGGTGGCACGCCGGCCGCGGCGCTGCTGCACCAGGCCCGAACCGTGGCCCGCCGGGCCGAGCGATCGGCGTGGGCGCTGTACCAGGCCGAGCCCGAGCGCACCAGCATCACGGCGTGCACCTACCTCAACCGGCTGTCGGACCTGCTATTCATCCTCGCGCGGGTCACGAATCCCGGCGGCGACATCCGGTGGATACCTGGCGGGGATCGCGCCGACGCCGGTACCCGGCGGCGCAAGGGCGTTCGTCAGGCGGGCACGTGACTGTGCCGGCGCAGGCCAGGCGGCCCTGCCGCACCTACCGTGGTGCCTACCGCGGAGGCGCGTCTCCCACGCTGCCGTCCAACCGCTCGCGGTCCGGCCGGCGCATCCCCGGGGGCCGCGACTCAACCCAGGACCGAAGCGCGGTCAATGCATCGGGGGACAGGGCCATCTCGATCGCGATGCCGGTGGCCGCACCCGGCACGATCACCACGCCGGGAGGCAACAGGTCGGGCTCGGCGCCGATGGGCGGCCGGACCGGGCCTAACGTGAAGTCGTCCCGATCCAGTGTCAGCGCTGCGGTAGGCAGAACCGAGAAGGCGCGGTACAGACAAAGCTGCCCACCGCGGTAGCGAGCCTGACCGAGGAGCCAACCACGGTCGTCGGCGGCCCGCCTGCGGCGCCAGCTGATGTCGAAGCCGCCGGCACGCGCCAGGATCGCGCGACGCAATACCACCAGGACGATCAGCGCAATGATGCACAGCAGAACGACGAGTCCCAAGACCTCTGCCAGCTCCATCACGCAATCCCGCCGCGATGTGTCGCCAGCCGGCTAAATCTCTTGGCCGGTCGCCAGAAGCTGCGCGCGCGCCCGTCTCAGTTCGGCCTCTGCTTCGGCGGAATCGGTGCCCACTGCCTTGGCGCGCTCGTAGATCTCCCGCGCGCGTTTGATGTCGATCTCGTCTTCCATCTGCGCGGATTCGGCGAGGATGGACACGCCGTCACTCGTCACGGACAGGAATCCGCCGTGCACCGCGACACCGAAGATGGTGCCGTCCGGCTGCTGGATCCGCGCCGCGAATCCTTCCTTCAACTCCGCGAGCAGCGGGGCGTGCCCCGCCATGATGCCGATATCGCCGTCGACGGTACGAGCGACGACCATGTCGGCCCGACCGGACCATACCGCCCGCTCGACGGCCACCAGGTCGACCTGCATGTCAGCCACCAGCGCTGCTCCTACCCCGCCCGACCGAATGAGAACATCGCTCAGTCTATCCGACCCGGTGCGCGGCCCCGGCGGTGGCTCGGTGGCAGCTCGATCGCACCCGCACAGCATCTGGAAGGATCGACAGCATGGCACAAGCGCCGGATGAAGCGGCCCAGCTACGACCCCTGCCGGAGGACTGGTCGACGGCGCTGGCGATCGTCGCCCATCCCGACGACATGGAGTACGGCGCCGCGGCGGCCGTCGCCCGCTGGACCGGTCAAGGCAAGGACGTGCGATATCTGCTTGCCAGCCGCGGCGAGGCAGGGATCGACGGCATGGAGCCGGCCGCGGTGCGCCCGCTGCGGGTCGCGGAACAGCGCGCGGCGTGCGATGCCGTAGGCGTGTCGTCCCTGGAGTTCCTTGATCACCCGGACGGCGTCATCCACGATGCACTCCGGCTGCGCCGCGAGTTCGCCGGGGCTATCCGTCGGCACTGCCCCGATGTGGTCCTTACCATCAATCACCGCGAATCCTTCGGTCCGGGCACGCTCAACATGGCGGACCATCGGGTGGTCGGCCTCGCGGTGCTGGACGCCGTGCGCGACGCCGCAAACCGCTGGATCTTCCGCGACCTGGTCGATGCCGACGGCTCACCGCTCGCACCGTGGTCCGGCGTGCGATTCACGGCTGTGGCGGGCTCGCCGGAGCCGACGCATGCGGTGGACGTGACCGACACCGTGCCGGCCGGGATCGCGTCCTTGAAGGCACACGCGGCGTACCTGGCGGGTTTGGGCGCGGCGGGCGCCGATCCGGATTCGCTCGCGCAGGCATTCGCGACGCGCCACGCCGATCGGTTCGCCGGACGCCCATGTACGGCCTTCGAGGTGTTCGGCCTCCCGCTCGACTGACCGCCGCGGCCGGGCTCCGCTACCAGCGCTCTGTTACCACGCAACGGGCAGATCGTCCACGCCGAACACCACCGAGTACTCGTGGAAGCTGATGTCGGCGGGCGCGGCATCCAATCGGAGCCGGGGGAACCTGCGCAGCAGCGCCGGAAATGCGATCCGGAGTTCCATCCGAGCCAGTTCGGAACCGACGCATCGGTGAATGCCGTAGCCGAAGGCGAGGTGCGGGGTCGGCGCCCGGGTCACGTTCAAGCCGTCCACGGAGTCGCCCAGCGCCGCATCGTGGTTCGCGCCGGACAGCGAGCACAGGACGAGGTCGCCCGCCTCGATGTGCTGCCCGTCGATATCGACGTCCGAGCGCGCGAACCGGGGGAAGGCGACCTGAACGACCGACAGGTACCGCAGGAGTTCCTCGACCGCGTCATGAACCGCCGCCGCATCACCGTCGCGGACAATGGTGGCCGCACCGGGGTTCTCCAGCAGCGCGACGGCGCCGAGCGCCAGCATGCTCGCCGTTGTCTCGTGACCGCCGATGAGAACCCCGTCGGCCAGACCGGCCAGTTCGTCGTCGTCCAGTTCGTCGCCGTGGGTGCGGATCAGCCTGCCGAGCAGACCGTCGCCCGGGTCACGGCGCTGCGCCTCGACCAGGCCGCGCATGTACTGCAGGGACTCACCGATCGCGGAGAGGCCGGTGCCGGCGCCACCGAAGATGTCGAATCGCGCGCCGGAGAGCTTTCGGAAGGCCTCACGCTCCGGATACGGAACACCCAACAACTCGCAGATGACGAGCGACGGCAACGGCATCGCGAAATGCCGTACCAGATCGGCGGGCGACCCGGCGGACTCCATCTCCCCGAGCAGATCGTCGACGATCTCGCCGATGTGCGGGGCGAGCCGCTTCAGTCGCCGGGCGGTGAACTCGGGGGTCAGCAACTTGCGCAGCCGGGTGTGCTGCGGAGGGTCGGCCATGCCGAGGCCGCCCGGGTTCTGTTCAGCGGACACCGCGCCATGGACCGCGCCGGTGAGGTTGCCGAAATCGTTGGAGAACGCCGCCGCGTCGCCGAGCACGGCCTTGGCGTGCTCGTAGTCCGAGACGATCCAGGCACCGATACCGAACGGGAACTCCACCTTCCGCACGGGTTCATGCGCCCGGAGGACCGCCAGGTCCGGAACGGGGCTGAGCCCGTCGCGGCGCAGCGGCACGAACGGGTCCACCGTTGCCGGCCCCGACGACGAAGGGCGGGAACTGGACGTCATAGCGATCCTCGGCTCGGTAGTGTCTACCGCTCCATCATGATCGCCCCGGCCGGCACGGCCGGTGGTGTGCACGGAGCTCCCATGCAATCCCCATGCGCCGCCGCGCGCAGTACTCCGACTCCTATCCGGTCTCACTCGTCCGCGGTGATCTCGGGCCGCTCGTCGATGCCCCGATAGCCGGAATCGGCGTAGCCGACCTCGTCATCGCGCGCAAGTCTCCGACGGGGATGATGCAGCGCTCCCGCGGCTCGATGACGATCGGTCCCGCGAGTCCGAGGGACCCGGCACGGTGCGCCGCAGCGTCGAAGTGGGCGCGCGAAGAGCGGTGACGAGCCGCCGCGTCAACGCTGGGTGGCCACGAACGGAGCCTGACGCACATAGAGCTCCTGCTCGAGGCAGTCGACGAGGAACGCGGCGAGGTCACCCCGCGTGATGCGGGTCGACCGCGTCGAACGGTGAGCGTCGTGCTCCACCCGACCGGTCGCGGCGCCGTCGGCGAGGCGCGGCGGGCGCACAAGCGTCCAGGCGATATCGCTGTCGGCGTACACCCGGTGCTCCGCGAGCTTGTCCTTGACCACGTCGCCGCCGAAGGTCTGGATGAGCCGGGAGATGAGCTTGCCGCTGATCGACTTCTGGTCGCCGGGTATGTCGATGCCTGCCCCGCTGACGCCGACGAAGCGGGTGATGCCGGCGCGGTGCATGGCGCCGAGGAGAGCGCGTGCAGTCTCGGTGTGCAGGGACGGCTCCTTGCCGGTGGGTCCGAGTGCCGACACGACGGCGTCGACGCCGTCGAGCAAATGGTCGAGCGTCGCGGGGTCGCGGCTGTCGCCGGTGACCGTCGTGACGCGCGTGGCGAGGTCTCCGAGCTTGGCGGGGTCGCGCACCAGGGCGCGCACCGAGTGCCCGCGCGCGAGTAACTCGGCGACCAGCGGTCGTCCGGTACGTCCGGTGGATCCGATGACGGCGACGATCATGGGGTTCCTTCCTGTCAATGAGACGCGGGTCGGTTCGCAGTGCGCATCCATCGATTGAGGTCTCGGGCGATGACGTCTGCGAGCGGCGTCGCGGGCCGGCCCAGGAGGTCGGACACCGTGGTGGTGACGTTCTCGGCGTCGCCACGGCGCAGCCCGACGTGCAGGACGGTCTGCACCAGGGCCTGCGCGAGGGGCAAGCCGCGGCGGCGCATGTGGTCGAGGTAGCCGAGCACGCTGGCTGGCGTGTACGTGATGGTGCGGCCCAGGGCGGTGGTGAGCAGCGCGGCGACCTCGTTGAAGGTCAACGCCTGCGGGCCGGTCAGGGTGTAGCCGCGGTTGACGTGGGGTGCCGGGTCGGCGAGGACGGTGGCCGCCACCTCGCCGATATCGCAGGCGTCGATGAACGCCACCCGGCCGTCGGCGGCCGGGACGAACAACCGGTCGTCGTCGCGGATGTCGACGGCGTAGGCGTCCGTGAGGTTCTGGGCGAAGAAGCCGGGACGCAGGATCGTCCACGGCAGCGACGTCTGCTGCAGGTGCATCTCGACCCGGTGGTGCGGCACGACCTTGTTCGTGTCGGCGCCCTCGACCGACGAGAAGACGACGTGGCGCAGGCGTTGCGCGTCGGCCTCGTCGAGGAGGCGGTTCAGAGTCGGGCCCATCCGGGAGATCGGCGGGGGGCGGAGCAGGAACAGCGACGAGCAGTCCGTCAGCGCGGGGCCGAAAGTGGTGGGATCGAGCAAGTTCAGCCGGGCGACCTGAGAGCCCGGGAACCGATCCGCGAGCCGGTCGGGGTCGATATCGGCGACGCGCACAGGCACGCCGCGCTTGATGAGTCCGGCGGCGGTCGCCGACCCCAGGTGGCCGGGCGCGCCGGGGACCAGCACCGGGAAGGCGCCCATGGCGCCGAC
>JAFIHI010000090.1 GCA_017848755.1 Nakamurella sp.
CCTGTTCTTCTCGCTGCCGGTCTTCTGGTTCGGCGTGATCCTGAAGGACGGCCTCGGCATCCGGTTCAACGACTTCCTGCAGCAGGACCACGGCGCGTTCTCCTGGCGCGCCATCGTCATCGTCGCGCTGCTGATGGGCGTGATCGCCTACTCGCTGTTCGGCGGCCAGCTCTACCGGCGGCTCGTCACGGGCGGGGTGACGGCCGTCGTCACCTTCGGCGCGATGTACTACATCACCGTCACCCACTGGCTGCTCAATCCGAGCCTGGGCATCGTCCTGATCATCGTCATCTCCGCGGCGATGGGCCTCGGCGTCACCGTGCTGACCGCCGGCCTCCGCAACCGCAAGGCGCTGCTCACGTCGATGACGACGGTCGCCGTCGGCGCCGCGTTGTGGTATCCGCTGCAGTTTTACTTCTACCAGGACTTCAGCTTCTGGAAGCTGATGCTGCTGCTCCTCATCGCGATCGCGGTCGGCATCGTCATTGGCTACCTCTACGGCGGGGACGACAAGGGCCTGTCCGCCCGCACCGGCGCCATCACAGCCGTCACGACGTCATTCATCATCTTCACCGACCGTATGATGCGGGCCTGGCACTCCTACATGACGAACCCGCAGATCAACGGGCGTCCGATCAAGCTGACGCTGCCGGCGACGCCGCTGCTCAAAGGGGACTTCTGGATCCAGACGACCGACGTATTCACCCATCTGCTGCTGCCGACCGTCACGCTGATGCTGATCTCGCTGGCGACGCACTCGCGGTTCGCGCGGGCGTCGATGCTCGAGGTGCTGAACCAGGACTACATCCGCACCGCTCGGTCCAAGGGGCTGACCGAGCGGACCGTGGTGATGCGACACGCCTTCCGCAACGCGCTCATCCCGCTCGCGACGGTGGTGTCCTTCGACATCGCCGGACTGATTGCGGGCGCGGTGCTGACGGAGACCGTCTTCGGCTGGAAGGCGATGGGCAAGCTGTTCCAGGACGGGCTCGTACAGACCGACCCGAATCCCGTCATGGCGTTCTTCGTCGTCGCGGCGGTGATCGCGGTGCTCGCCAATCTGCTCGCCGACATCGCGTACGGCGCGCTCGATCCCAGGATCCGGGTGAAGTGATGACGGACGGATACTCGGGCGAGATCACCGAGATGAGCGGCGCGGAGGAACTGGTCGGCGTCTCCGAACTGACGGTCGATACCGGGATCGCCGAGCCGGATATGACGGAGTTCCGGGAGGAGCGCGACTTCCGGGCGAAGGAGGTCGAGGGGCTCTCCCAGGGGCAGATCGTCTGGCGCCGGTTCATGCACCACCGGGCCGCGGTCGTCTCGCTGGTGGCGTTGGTCCTGGTCGTGATCCTGGCGTCGACGAGCATCGGCTGGGGGCCGATCCCGCACTGGTGGAAGTGGAGCTACGCCGCCACGCTGGTCGCGCCACCGAATCAGGCCCCGACGCTTGCCGTCCCGTTCCTCTCCGGGGACGGTCTTCGGTTCGCTCTCGGCGAGTTCCCGTTCGGCGCCGATCAGCTCGGCTACGACGCCTTCGCCCGGGTGATGCGCGGCATCCAGCAGACGCTCGTCGTGATCCTCATCATGGGTCTGCTCACGACCTTCATCGGGACAGTGCTGGGCGCGGTCGCCGGGTACTACCGCGGCTGGATCGAGTCGGTGATCATGCGGTTCACCGACCTGATGATCACGCTGCCGATCATCCTGGTGACGGCGGTGCTCGGGTTCGTGTTCGGGGCGCACGGGGTGTTGATCGTAGGAACTTGTCTAGGGCTGCTGTCCTGGACCGGCCTGGCGCGCCTGGTGCGAGCCGAGTTCCTGTCGCTGCGGGAGCGGGAGTTCGTCGACGCGGCGAAGGTGGCCGGCGCCTCCGATATGCGCATCATCTTCAAGCACATCTTGCCGAACGCGATCGGCGTCATCGTGGTGAACATGACGCTGGTGATGTCCGGCGGCATCCTCGCCGAGGCTGCACTCTCCTTCCTCGGCTTCGGCATCCAATACCCGGACGTGTCGCTCGGGTCGCTGATCTCGGAGTACCAGACGGCGATGCTGTCCGGGCAGCCCTGGCTGTTCATCTGGCCGGGCGTGTTCATCATCCTGATCGTGCTGTGCCTGAACTTCGTCGGCGACGGCCTGCGCGACGCGTTCGATCCGCGCCAGCGCCGCATCCCCAAGGCGCGGGACCTGCGCGTGACCCGTGCGGCTGTCGGTGCGATATCTGTCGGGATCGCCGGGGGTTCGATCAGCTCGGTCGCCGACGAGAACGGCGAGCAGTGACCATCGTGCGCGTCGTGGGAACCGCAGTGCTGGGCTGCGCCCCGCTGTCAGGCCATGGCCGCAGCCAGCACGCCGATCAAGATGAGCGCGGGTGCGGCGACGATCACCGGCCAATGCCAGCGCACCGGCACCCGCTCGAACTCCAGGCGTGGATCGTCGAGATGCCCGCCATCGCGGAGTTCCTCCCAGCGCCGGCGCACCGCGGCGGCCGCGGCACCGGACGGGCTGCTGGGAACGTCGCCCGGCCGGATCGACCCGCCCGGCCCATAGGTGGACTCGGGCAGCCCCTTCGTCGACCCGCGGCTGGCGGCACGGGCGGTGGCGATGCCCCCGGGGGCCGGTGCTGCCCACGCGGTGTACTTTCCGTATGCCGTGACGAGGGTCAGCGCCCATTTCGTGTCGATGCGCTGGATCGCCGGCCAGGGCAGATCGATAGTGCGCAACACGTTGACCACATGCACGCCGGCATCGTCAACCGCCACCTGCGGCCGCCAGTAGCTGGCCCAGACGGCGAGGGCCACCAGTGCCAACCACGGTCCGACGGTCCACACCGCGGACACTCCGTCATGGACGAGGGACACGATCAGAGCGAACAGGCACAGTCCGACGATCGCGCCCGCCAGGACCCGGCCGAACAGGGGCCGGAACACCGAAGGGCCGGGCGCAGAAGTCATGGCGCCATCATGGCATCGCAGCGGATGACGACAGGACGGTACCGCGCATGAGTTCAACGATGGCTGCCGCGGCAACGACGCGGCAACCGGGCGGGCCGGTGCTGCGCGTCGATGACCTCTCGATCGACTTCTGGGTGGACGGCACCTGGTACCCGGCGGTCGAGGGCGCCTCGTTCACGCTGAACGCCGGTGAGGTGCTGGCGATCGTCGGCGAGTCCGGCTCGGGCAAGTCGACCGTCGCGATGAGCCTGATGGGTCTGCTGCCGAGCAACTCGCACGTGCGCGGCTCGATCACACTGGGGGACCGGCAGGTGGTCGGTGCGCCGGAGCGGGTGCTGCGACACCTGCGCGGCGAGGACATCGCGGTGATCTTCCAGGAGCCGATGACGGCGCTGAACCCGGTGTACACCATCGGGTTCCAGATCTCCGAGATGCTGCGCACGCATACCGCGATGTCGCCGCGGGCCGCCCGCGCGCGGGCGATCGAACTGCTGCGCATGGTCGAGATCCCGGACCCGGAACGACGTGTCGACTCCTACCCGCACCAGCTCTCCGGTGGGCAGCGGCAGCGCGCGATGATCGCACAATCGCTGGCCTGTGATCCGAAGATCCTGCTGGCCGACGAGCCGACCACCGCGCTCGACGTGACCGTGCAGGCGGAGATCCTGAAGCTGATGCGGGACTTGAAGGACCGGATCGACGCGTCCATCATCCTGATCACGCACGACATGGGCGTGGTCGCCGACATGGCCGACCGGATCCTGGTGATGAAGGACGGCAAGCTGGTGGAATCCGGCACGGCCGACCAGATCTTCCACCGGCCGCAGCACCCGTACACCCAGCAGTTGCTGGACGCGGTGCCGCACCTCGGCGCGGCGACGGCTGGCGGCGCCACGCTGGAACTCGCGGAACGCGCGCTGGCGCCCGGCGAGTTCGGCGCGTCCGCGCAGGTCGATCCGCGTCGGCGGGCCGCGCCCGACACGGACCTCGTCGTCGACCTGGCGGGGGTCGCGGTGGAGTACCCGCGGCGGGGCCGCACGCCGGCGTTCCGGGCTGTCTCCGGATTCGACCTGCAGATCGGGGTCGGCGAGGTGGTGGGCCTGGTCGGCGAGTCCGGCTCCGGCAAGACGACCATCGGGCGCGCGCTGGTGGGGCTGCTGCCGTTCGTGGAGGGCACGGCAACGGTGCTGGGCACCGACATCATCAAGGCGCACGGCGGGGCGCTGCGGCAGATGCGTCGGGGGCTGTCGATCGTGTTCCAGGACCCCGGGTCGTCGCTCAACCCGCGGCTGCCGATCGGCGAGTCGATCGGTGAGCCGCTGCTGCTGCACAAGATCGCCAAGGGTGCGGCGCTGTCCCGGCGGGTCGAGGCGCTGCTCGACCAGGTGAAGCTCTCCCGGTCGATGCGGAACCGGTATCCGCATGAGCTGTCCGGCGGACAGCGGCAACGCGTCGGTATCGCGCGGGCGCTGGCGCTGAACCCGAAGCTGCTGATCGCGGACGAGCCGACCTCGGCGCTCGACGTGTCGGTGCAGGCGACCGTGCTGGAACTCTTCCAGGAGCTACAGCGGGAGGCAGGATTCGCGTGCCTGTTCGTGACGCACGATCTCGCGGTGGTGGAGATCCTGGCCCGCCGGATCGCGGTGATGCACCACGGCGAGCTGGCCGAGATGGGCACCACGGCACAGATTCTCGGCGACCCCATCGACCCGTACACGCAGCGCTTGCTCGCCGCGGTCCCGGTACCCGACCCGCAGGAGCAGGCTGAGCGCCGCGCCCAACGGGACGCGATCATCGCGGCCGGGGTCGGTCTGAACGAGGACGAGAAGGACTACGAGGTCTTCTCCGGTTGAGCGACTCCCCGTCGCTATCCCTCCTCCGATCCCCATCCATCTAGCCTTGTGTGTGAGGTGGCGTCATGACGCCACCTCACACAGACAAGCGCGCTGAACTTGAGGCGGAACGCCGGCGGGATTCGTGACAGGGGGATCGATGTGACGGCAGTAACCGGCGGGATCGTCGCCGTGCACGCCCATCCCGACGACGAGTCGATCACCATGGGCGCGACCCTCGCCCACTACGCGGCCATCGGTGTGCCCGTCACGCTGGTCACGGCCACGCTCGGCGAACAGGGCGAGCTGATGTACGGCTGGTGCGGCGGGCTGGACGCCGACCATGCCGATCAGCTCGGGGGATACCGGCTCGGCGAACTCGAACGGGCCTGCCGGGCGATGGGCGTCGGCGACCGGCGGATGCTCGGCGGCCTCGGGTGTTTCCGGGATTCCGGCATGGCCGGGGAGCCGTCGGCTGCGCATCCGCGAGCGTTCATCGGTGCGCAGACCGGGGGGCCTCGGCACGACGAGGCGGTGGCCGCGTTGGCGCAGGTGCTCGACGAGCTGCGGCCACGCGCGGTGCTCACCTACGACGCGACGGGCGGATACGGCCACCCCGACCACATCGCGGCCCATGACGTCACCGTGGCCGCCTCCGCCCACTACATCGCTCGCTCGGTCCCGGCCTGCCGCCTGCTGGAGGTGGTGCGGCCCCGCACGGCGGTGCGCGACGCGCTCGAAAAGCTCTGGGCGGGGCCACTTCCCGAAGGCTTCGAGCGTCCGGCACTCGGCGAGCTCGGCACCCTCGTCGGTGATGACGAATGGGATGTCGGGATCCCGGTCGGTCCGTGGGCCGCGGCCCGTCGCGCGGCCATGGCGGCGCATGCCACCCAGCTCACGGTGTGGGCGGGATCGGTGGACGGGTTTGCGCTCACCAACCTCAAGGCGCAACCATTGCTACCCGTCGAGTATTTTCGGATGCTGTCCGGTCCGCCCGTTTCGCCGGGGGCGACCGATCTGCTAGCAGGGATGTGACGATCGTGAACGGCACACGCGCCCGGAACCGGCGCACCGGCGACGCCGAAGGCGGCGCCGCGAACAGCGTCATACCCGATGTGAAGGACTCTCGTTGATCACCGTGGCACAGCCTCCTGCGCATGCGGCACCGGCCGATGCGCTTCCCTCGTTCCCGTGGGACACCATCGCCGAGTACAAGGACCTCGCGGCGCAGCACCCCGACGGCCTCATCGACCTGTCGGTGGGGTCCCCGGTGGATAGGGTGCCCGTTGCGGTGCGCACTGCGCTCGCCGACGGCTCGGACTCGCCGGGCTATCCGCAGGTGGCCGGCACCCGGGAATTGCGCGGGGCGTACGCGGCGTGGCTGGCACGCGCGCACGGGGTCGCGGTCGACCCGGCGAACGTGCTGCCGACGATCGGGTCGAAGGAGCTCGTGGCATCGCTGCCCGGACAACTCGGGCTGGGCGCCGGCGACGCGGTGGTGATCCCGGAGCTCGCGTACCCGACATACGAGGTAGGCGTTCGGATGGCGGGCGCGACGCTGGTTCGCGGCGACGCGGCGGATCTTGCTACCGCGAATCTCGTTGCGGGAAAGCCGGTCTCGATGATCTGGCTGAACTCGCCGTCGAACCCGACCGGTGCCGTGCTGTCGTCGGCGGAGATGGCGCGGGTGGTGGCCTGGGCAAGGGCGCGCGGCGTGATCGTCGCATCCGACGAGTGCTACATCGACCTCGGTTGGGACGTGACGCCGCAGTCGATCCTGGACGCGGAGGTCTCCGGGGGGGACCACACCGGGCTGCTCGCCGTGCACTCGTTGTCCAAACGGTCCAACCTCGCGGGATACCGATTGGGTTTCGTC
This sequence comes from Nakamurella sp., assembly GCA_017848755.1. Taxonomy (GTDB): domain Bacteria; phylum Actinomycetota; class Actinomycetes; order Mycobacteriales; family Nakamurellaceae; genus Nakamurella. The sequence goes on from JAFIHI010000090.1 coordinate 6,666, forward strand.
TCCGGCGACCCGGCGCTCGTGGCGCGGCTCACGGCGCTGCGCAAGCACCTCGGGCTCATCGTGCCGGGGCCGATCCAGTCGGCCGGTGTCGCCGCGCTCACCGACGATGCGCCGGTGATGGCGCAACGCAGCCGCTATGCCGCGCGCCGGGACGCGCTCACCGCAGCACTGGGCCGCGCCGGGTTCACGATCGAGCACTCGGCGGCGGGGCTGTATCTGTGGTGCACGCGCGGGGAGGCGGCGCTCGACTCGGTGGCGTACCTCGCGGCCCGCGGCATTCTGGTGGCGCCCGGCACGTTCTACGGGCCCGCGGGCGCTCGGCACGTTCGCGTCGCGCTGACGGCGACCGATGAGCGGGTTGCTGCGGTCGCCGCGCGGCTGGCGCACTAGCAGCGCCGCGCGGGGGATCAGGTCGCGGCGTGCAGCGCGGCGTTGAGCCCGGCCCAGCTTCCGGTGTGCGGCACCGCCTGCACCTCGCCGCTGAGCGAGTGCCGGCGGAAGAGCAGCCCCGAGACTCCCGTCAGGTCGCGTGCCACCATCACGGTCCGGCCGCCGTCGGCCAGCACGGCGACCTTCGTGCCGGCCGTGATGTACAGACCGGCTTCGATGACGCAATCGTCGCCCAGCGGGATCCCGACGCCGGCATTCGCGCCGATCAGGCATCGCTCGCCGATCGTCACCTGCACCGTGCCCCCGCCCGAGAGTGTGCCCATGATCGATGCGCCGCCGCCGATGTCGCTGCCGTCGCCGACCACCACCCCTTGCGAAATGCGGCCTTCGACCATCGACGCGCCGAGCGTGCCGGCGTTGTAGTTGCAGAACCCCTCGTGCATCACCACGGTGCCGGGGGACAGGTACGCGCCGAGCCGGACCCGGTCGGCGTCGGCGATGCGCACGCCGTCCGGCACCACGTAGTCCGTCATGCGCGGGAAGCGGTCCACGCCGTGCACCTCGAGCGGCATGCCCGCCGCGTGCGCGCGCAGGCGGACCGCGGTGACGTCGTCCGGCGCCGCTGCCCCGAGGGATGTCCACGCGTTGTTGGGCAGGATCGCGAAGATCCCGTCGAGGTTGATGGACCTCGGCTTGACCAACCGCGCCGAGAGCAGATGCAGGCGCAGGTACGCGTCCTCGACCGTGGCGGGGGGGTCTGCCAGCGAGTCGATCCGTGTGTCGGTGACCACCGTTCGCACGCCGCGGATCGGATCGTCGCGCTCCGCGGCGCGGAGGGCCTCATGAGCGGTGCCGGGTGACGCCGCCGGCTCGTCCTTCCCCCCCAGCCGCTCGGGATCGGCGGTGAGGCGCGGCGACGGGTACCAGACGTCGAGCACGGCGCCGTCCGGTGCAACGGTAGCCAGGCCGAGCGCTGCGGCGCCGCACATGACTGGAGCGATATCGATCACGCCGGTCAGGATAGCCAGCGGCCGATCAGGTTCCGGGTGCGGCGTCCGATCAGGATCCGGGTGCGGCGTCCGCGGCCGCTGCTGCCGCTGCGATCAGCACCGTGAGCAGATCGCGCACCGACACGAAGCCGACCGCCTCGCCGTGGTCGTCCACCACCGGGAGATGCCGCACCAGGGCCGCGTTCGCTCGCTCGGCAGCGGAGATGATCGTCTCGGCGGTACCGACCGTCAACAGATCGGTGCTCATCACATCCCCCGCCGTCGTCACGTCGAAATCGACGTGCATGGCGACCTGGGCGACGATGTCCCGCTCGGATATCACGCCGATCACGATGCCGCGACGGACGACGGCGACCGCACCGATCTCGTTGCTCGCGAGGATTTCGACGACGTCGGCCAGCGAGACGTCCGTGGTCACCGTGGCGACTGGGGTACGCATCACCGCCTTGATGGACGTGCCGGGCTTGACCAGGGCAAGATTCGCGGCGCTCATCTTCGTTCCGTTCCTCGTCGGTTCGGGGGCGCCTTCAGTGTCTCCAGGTGCGCCGGCGTCGGGCCAGGGCCGTTGGTCCCGAGCATCCCGGAGTCGAGCGTGCCTGCTACGGGGCGAGCGCGATCGTCACCTCTCCGGCGGGGAGCGAGTCCGGAAGACCCGTCCGCCAAGCGTGCCCACGCCACTGCTGGTCCAACACCTGGACGGTGGCGACTCGCATCGACGTGGCATGGGCGACGGTCCACGCGGCGAGCGCTCGGCCCGCGTCCGCGGCGCCGGTATTCGGTAGCGCTACGTCGATCGTGGCCGTGTCGCCGTCGCGTGATACCGAGACCACGGTCAGGCCGGTCAACTCGGCTTGCGCGGCCGCGGCGAGGTTGACGAGGCCCGGTGTCGCGCCGCCGAGCCCGGGCACCGGGGCACGGGTAGACGCCGTCGCGGTCGATGCCAGCGCGCCGGCACGGCACGTCAGCGCCACCGGAACCGTCCCGCCCAGTTGCTCGGCGAGCGCCGTCGCGTCCGGTTCCCATTTCGCGTAGGCGTCCGGATAGGCCGACCGCTGCACGGCCTGCGCGGCCTTGGTGAGCGACATCTCTTGCCATCCGGGGACTTTCACGAGGTGGTCGTAGAACTGCCCGGCGGCGTACACCGGGTCCATCAACTCGGCCGGATCGCCCCAGCCCTGGCTGGAGCGTTGCTGGAACAAGCCCAGCGAGTCCAGGTCTCCGTGGTCGAGGTTCCGCAGGTTCGACTCCTGCCAGGCAGTCGCGATCGCGATGATCCGGGCTCGTTCGGGAAGGCCCCGTGCCATACCGACCGCGTTGATGGTGGATGCGTGCTGCAGTTGCACGGCATCCAGCGTGAGCGGCCCGGTGGGCGGCGATGCTGTGTCCATCGCTGCGCTTGACGGTGTGCCGGTCGCCGGGCCTGCGCGTGTGCCTGGGGCGATCTCCGCCGCGGCATTGATCGCCGGCCGCGGCACGGTGCACTCGGGCCCCGGGCCGCGCAGCAGCAGGATCCCGGTCGTCGTGGCGCCCGCGACGAGGACGGCCGCAGCAGCGGCGATGACGACGATCCGGCTGCGGCGCATGACGGCCATGGTAGGGGCGCGGCGCCGCCGTGCGCGCGTCCGCTCCCGCTCACGGCCCGTCCCCGCTCGTGCGCGACCAAATACGGAGTGCTCAACCGACGTCGAACTCGACAGTCTGGGTCGGATCAGAGCCGTGGATTCGAACTAGGCAGGTGTCCGATCCGATCATCACTACCACATAAACGACAGACTCGCCGCCCGCGTACTTTTCGACCTGCCCGCGGGACCACTCGATCACCTCGGGTGCGTCTGCATCCTCGATTTCGAATTCGTGGGACCGATAGGCCGGCGGAGAACTCAGACCCGGTTGAATCTGCTCCCACAGAATCACACGGTAGCGCGGACGCTCGACGAGGAGATTAGAACGCACATTGTTCGCATTCAGGCGCGACAGCTTCATTCTGGTCCCACCACCTGTATACGCGTAATCAGTAAGCGGGCTGGCTAGGCGCTTATGTAGACGGCTTGGCTATGAATCTCCTCGACGTCCTCTTGGTCCGGGAGCACAACCCATGTGTTGCATGACTTCCAATAACCGGTGCCGTGCAATCCAGGCTTGCCTGCGCGCGGAATGTACTGGACGATCTCCTTTCCGCTGTAAGTAGCGCTACCATTGAATTGGTCCCTAATCAGACAGCCCTGTCCTCGCCAACTCCACTGATACCCGCTCGGCGGGTTCGGACATACCCATAGCGTTAGTGTATATCCGATCGGCTTCGGACTCGATGTGCAAGACCAACGCGCCTTAGCGATGATACCGCCCGCACCGACGGAGAAATGCGGATTGTCAGCACTGGCGGTGCAGGTGAATAGGCTAGCAGACGCAATGGGTGCTGTAGCTATATAAGCTGGCGCGAACGCCCCGAGCGCCAACGCCAACACCACCAGCCCGCGGACCAGAATTGTACGTATCCTCGCGACCTCCTCTGATTCCGTTTTACGTACTATGCCCCTGCGAGTTGTCAAACGCGCCAGGGTCGAAAGTCCCGATTTTTGTGTGGTGGCCGATCAAGGCTTGCCTGTTCATCCTGAAACTGGGGCTTCACTGTCGTCGACGCTTCGATCGGCGTCCCTGACACCAGAGAAGAACTCGAGCAGACCGGGACCAGGTGGTCGAGCGTCGCGAGGCAAACACAAGCGTGAACCCGGTCCGAACCGGCCGGGGTCACGCCCCCAGCATTGCCGCGGGGGCCCGGCTGCGGGCGGGGGTGACGTGGGTGCCGGGCGGTTGCGCCTGAGAGACTGGCGTTTATGACGTTGTTCGCCGACCTCGCGCTGTCCGACGACCCGGCACTTCTCGCCGCCGCGCTCATCGACATCGAGTCGGTCTCCGGCGACGAAGCGGCGCTGGCCGACGCCATCGAGCGCGCGCTGGGTGCACTCGGCCGGTTCGAGATCGCGCGAATCGGGAACACGGTGCTGGCGCGCACCCACCTCGGCCGCGGCGGGCGCGTCGTGCTCGCCGGACATATCGACACGGTGCCCACCGCCGATAACGTGCCGTCGCGGTGGGCCGGCGACGTCCTCTATGGTTGCGGCGCAACGGATATGAAGGCCGGCGACGCGATGCTGCTGCACGTCGCCGCCACCGTCCCGGAGCCGTCCAAGGACCTCACCCTCGTGTTCTACGAATGCGAGGAGGTCGAGTACGCCCGCAACGGGCTGACGCACGTGCAGCGCGAACTGCCGGACTGGCTGACCGGCGATCTGGCGATCCTCGCCGAGCCGACGGACGGCCGCATCGAGGCAGGCTGCCAGGGGACGCTGTCCTTTACCATCACCACGCGCGGCACGCGGGCCCACGCGGCCCGGTCCTGGCTCGGGGAGAACGCGATCCACCGCGCGGCGCCGATCCTGGCGCGGCTGGTCGACTACCGGCCTCGCACGGTCGACGTCGACGGGTGCGAGTATCGGGAGGGGCTGAACGCCGTTGCGATCGGGGCCGGGATCGCGAATAACGTCGTCCCCGAGGAGTGCGTTGTTCGGCTGAACTTCCGGTTCGCGCCGGACCGCGATCTCGCCGGCGCCGAAGCGCATGTGCGGGAGGTGTTCGACGGGTTTGATGTCGTCGTGACGGATGCGGCTCCAGCGGCCCGGCCCGGGCTCTCGGCGCCCGCTGCGGCCGAGTTCGTCGCGGCGGCAGGCGGTCTCGCGGTCGCGAAGTACGGGTGGACGGACGTGGCGCGGTTCGCGGCGCTCGGTATTCCGGCGGTGAACTTCGGGCCGGGTGATCCGGGGCTGGCGCACACGCCGGGTGAGCACGTCTCGGCGACCCAGGTGCGGGAGATGACGGCCGTGCTACGGGCCTTCGTCGGTGGGTAGCAGGTCGCGTGTGCACGGCTGCGGCGCGCCGCATCGTGGCACGCGTCCGCCGCAGGTGACGGCGTCCCGTCTAGGGTCGTGCGTGAATGGAGTCACAGGCCCGAGGAGCGGAATGCGGAGCGAAGGATGGGCGTGGTGAGCCATAACAACGATGCCGGACATTCGTTCGGCGACGGGCAGCGGCGCCAGAACCGTCGGCGCGATTACGACGACTCGCTGCTGCAGGGGCGCTTCCATCGGCCTGCGACCGACGAGGAACGGTGGGCAGCCGTTCAGCGCAGCAAGGAAGCCCTGAGGATCACGGCCGACGAGCGACTGCTCGATTCCCGCGGCCCACGGGAGTGGGTGCATACCGATCCGTGGCGCGTGCAACGTATCCAGGCGGAGTTCATCGAGGGCTTCCACACCCTCGCGGACCTGCCGCGCGCGGTGGCGGTGTGGGGAAGCGCTCGCACGCCCCGCGATTCGCAGGCATACCAGGACGGGCGGCGCATCGGCGAGGCGCTCGCCCGCGCAGGCTTCGCCGTGATCACCGGGGGCGGCCCCGGCAGCATGGAGGCGGCGAACCGCGGAGCGCAGGAGGCAGGCGGGCTCTCCGTGGGGCTGGGCATCGAGCTGCAGTTCGAGGAGAAGCTGAACGATTACCTCGATGTGGGCATGACATTCCGGTACTTCTTCGCCCGCAAGATGATGTTCGTCAAGTACTCGCAGGCGCTGATCTGCCTCCCCGGCGGGTTCGGCACGCTGGACGAGCTGACCGAGGCGCTGACGCTGGTGCAGACCAAGAAGGTCACCAAGTGCCCGGTCGTCCTCTACGGGTCGGCGTACTGGGGCGGCCTGGTCGAGTGGATCCGGAACTCGGTGCTCGGCTCCGGCAACATCTCGCCGCAGGATATGAACCTGATCCACGTGACCGACGACGTCGATGACGTGATGCGGGTGGTGCACGAGTCCTACCAGGCCTGGGAGGACGCGCACTGACCTCGGTGCGACGGTCGCGCACGTGCGGGAGGTGCCGAAGCGCCCGGCACACGCCTGCGGGGAGCGGGTCGGGGGCCGGGCTTCACGCGCACGGCCCCGTGGGAGGATGACGGGTGTGTTGCGCTGGATAACCGCCGGGGAGTGGGGCGGTCCGGCCGTGGTCGCGGTTCTGGAGGGTCTACCCGCCGGGGTCGCCGTCACCACCGAGGGCAGCGCTGCGCACCTTGCCCGCCGGCGGCTCGGCTACGGGCGCGGCGCCCGCATGAAGTTCGAGAAGGACCAGGTGACGCTGCTCGGCGGCGTGCGCCACGGGCTGAGCCTCGGTGGCCCGATCGCCGTCGAGATCGGCAACACCGAGTGGCCCAAGTGGGAAAAGATCATGGCCGCGGACCCGGTGGACGCCGCCGAGATCGAGAGCCTCGCGCGCAACGCGCCGCTGTCCCGCCCGCGGCCCGGACACGCCGATCTCACCGGCATGTGGAAATACGACTTCGATGACGCCAGACCGGTTCTCGAACGCGCGTCGGCCCGGGAGACGGCGTCGCGGGTGGCGCTCGGCGCGATCGTGCGCGGCTTCCTGCGCCAGGTGCTGGGTGCTGAGGTGCTGTCCCACGTGGTGGCGCTCGGCACGGCCGACGCGGCCGACGGTCCGCTGCCCACGCCGGCGGATCTCCGCGCGATCGACGAGTCTCCGGTTCGGGCGCTTGGCCCAGAGTCGACCGCGGCCATGGTCGCCGAGGTCGACGCGGCCAAGCAGGACGGCGACACGCTGGGCGGCGTCGTCGAGGTGCTCGTCTACGGCCTGCCGCCGGGCCTGGGCTCGTACGTGCACGGCGATCGCCGGCTGGACGCGCGGCTCGCCGCCGCGCTGATGGGCATCCAGGCGATCAAGGGCGTGGAGGTCGGCGACGGGTTCGCCACCGCGCGGCGGCGCGGCTCGGCCGCCCATGACGAGATCGATGCGCCGGACGGGCATGTCACGCGCCGGTCGAATCGGGCCGGCGGTCTCGAGGGCGGGATGACGAACGGCGAGATCCTGCGCGTCCGGGCGGCGATGAAGCCCATCTCGACGGTGCCGCGCGCGCTGGCCACCGTGGACATTGCGACCGGGGAGCCGGCCGTGGCGATCAACCAGCGAAGCGACGTCTGCGCGGTGCCCGCGGCCGGCGTGGTGGCCGAGGCGATGGTGGCGCTGGTGGTGGCGGACGCGGTGCTGGAGAAGTTCGGCGGCGACTCGGTGGGCGAGACCGCCCGCAACGTGCGGGGATATCTCGACGCGCTCGCGGCGCGGCGGGTCTCGCCCGGGCCGACGCCTACAGCCGGGCCAGCGTCGACGGCCGGACCGGTGCTCCATGGGTGAACCAGCGGTCGAGCCGAACGTCGACCCGCAGCCGACCGGCGGCCCGGCGGTCGTGCTGATCGGGCCGCCCGGCGCCGGGAAGACAACGGTCGCAACGGCTCTCGGCGCGCGAACCGGACTCCCCGTGCGGGACACCGACGCCGACGTGGAGCGCGTCGCCGGCCGCACGATTGCGGAGATCTTCACGCAGTCCGGCGAAGCGACATTCCGCGCCCTGGAACACGACGCCGTCCGGGCCGCGCTGGCCGAACACACGGGCATCCTCGCCCTGGGCGGCGGCGCCGTCATGGACGAACGCACCCGCGAGAACTTGTCCGGCCACCGGGTGGTGTTCCTGTCGATCTCGATGCCCGTCGGCGTCAAGCGCACCGGGATCTCCGATCAGCGGCCGATGTTCGTCGGCGTCAACCCGCGGGCCACGTTCAAGGCGTTGCTGGACAAGCGACTTCCGGTGTACCGCCAGGTCGCCACGATCGAGATCGACACCGACGCCTTGACGGTGGACGAGGTCGTGGACCGCATCGTCGCCGAGCTCGGGCTCGCCAGGTGACGGCGGAACCGAGCGCCCCGGTCACCGTCCGGGTGGCGACTGCCGCCCCCTATGACGTGGTGATCGGCCACGGCCTGACCGACCGGCTGATCGCGGCCGTGGGCGGTGCCACCGGAGCCATGATCCTGCACCCCGCGGGCATCGCAGAGCGTGCGAACACCCTGGCGGCCGCCATCCGCGACGCCGGGGTCGCCGTCCACACGCTTCCCGTCCCCGACGCGGAGAGCGCGAAAACCGCTGCGGTGCTTGAGGAGTGCTGGTCGGCGTGCGCCGCCGCCGGCCTCGACCGGGCCGGCGTGGTGATCGGCCTGGGCGGCGGAACGGCCACGGACCTCGCGGGCTTCGTCGCGGCCACCTACATGCGCGGCGTGGGCCTGGTGCAAGTGCCGACCACGGTGCTCGGCATGGTCGACGCGGCGGTGGGCGGCAAGACGGGCATCAACATCGACGCCGGGAAGAACATGGTCGGCGCGTTCTACGAGCCCGCCGCGGTGATCGCCGATCTCGACGCGCTCGCGACACTCCCGGAGGCCGAACTCGTCGCCGGTTTGGCGGAGGTCGTGAAGTGCGGGTTCATCGCCGACCCGGAGATCCTGCGCGTCATCGAGGCGAATCCGGCTGCGGCGACAGCGGCGTCATCCCCGCAGCTTAAGGAACTGATCAGGCGCGGCGTCGCCGTCAAGGCCGAGGTGGTGGCCGCGGACCTGAAGGAGTCCTCGCTGCGCGAGATCCTCAACTACGGGCACACCCTCGGCCACGCGATCGAGAAGCGTGAGCACTTCCGCCGGCGGCACGGGCACGCGGTGGCCGTCGGCATGGTCTTCGCCGCCGAACTCGCCAGGGCCGCGGGACGCCTCGACGCCGCGACCGCCGAGCGGCACCGCACCGTGCTGCGCGCCCTCGGCCTGCCCACCACATACGACCCGGGCGCACTGGACGAACTCGCCGGCTACATGGGCGCGGACAAGAAGGCCCGGGGCGGGCTGTTACGGTTCGTGACGCTGGACGCGCTGGCTCGGCCGGGCCGCATCGAGAACCCGAGCCGGCAACTCCTCGCGGAGGCTTACGCCGCCATGAACTCGCGGTAGCGCCGGCCCGCGAGGCAGTCGCGCGACGGCGGCACACCGGCACAGGACGGAGGGCATCATGACGATCGAGCCGACCAGGGCGGCGGGCTTCCCGGTGCGCACCGAGAACCCACACCGGTCCGGCGAGCCGCGCCGCGTGTGGGTGCTCAACGGCGTGAACCTCGGCCGCCTCGGTACTCGTGAGCCCGACATCTACGGCGCCACCACGCATTCCGCCCTGGCGGACTCCCTCGTCGCACTCGGCGCGGACCTCGGCCTCGCCGTCGAAGTGCGGCAGACGGACGAGGAGGCCGCGATGGTCCGCTGGCTGCATGCCGCCGCCGACGATGCCATCCCCGTCGTGCTCAACCCGGCCGCGTGGTCCCACTACTCGATCGCGCTGCGGGACGCGGTGGCGCAGCGCACCGCCGACCTCATCGAGGTGCACATCTCGAACGTGCACACCCGCGAGGAGTTCCGTCACCACTCGGTGATCTCGGCCGTCGCCACCGGGGTGATCGCCGGGCTCGGGGTGGAAGGGTACGCGGCAGCGCTGCGCTTTATCGCCGCGCGCCCGGCCTGAGTCTCGGGAGCGACCGCAGCGGCCGTCGCCTGTGTGTCTGTCCCGTCTATGACGTCGATGACGATGTTCCGGGCCACGCGCCATCTCGATACCCACAGCCGGGCTGCTCATCGCTCGGATGAGCTACAGACCGATGGTCCTGCAAGCTTCCGTTAACGGTTCTCTGAGACTGGATCGGCAGCATGTGACGCAGAGAGCCGTGTCCGGCCTGGCCGCGGTGCGCACTGAAGCGAGGTCTCGATGGTTGTCACCGCCCCGGTCCGGTCCGCCCCCACCCAGGGACAGTTCGGGCGGCATTCCTACGGGCAGCCGCCGTCCCGGCAGCCTCTTTACGGGAAGGGCACACGCCGCCGCATCGCCTGGATGTCCGACATCGCCGGCGTCTTCGCGATCTCGACGGTCGTGATCCTCGTGGCGATGTGGCTCGCGAACGGCGGGATCGGCGCGCTCTCGGCGCCGGGTGGCGCCGCGACGACGTTCGGCCGGCTGACCGGGCTGATCGCGTCCGACCTGCTGCTCCTCCAGGTCCTGCTGATGGCGCGCATCCCGTTCGTGGAACGCGCGTGGGGGCAGGACGTGCTCACAAGGCGGCACCGGCTGGTCGGCGAGACCTCGTTCTACCTGATGATGGCGCACATCGTGCTCATCACGATCGGGTACACCCAGGCCGGACACCGCACGTTCTTGGCGCAGGCGTGGTACCTCATCGTGAACTACCCGGGGATGCTGCTGGCGGTCGCGGGTACCGTCGCGCTGCTCATGGTCGTGGCCACGTCGCTGCGCGCCGCCCGCCGCCGGATGCGCTACGAGTCGTGGCATCTGCTGCACCTCTACGCGTACGTCGGCGTCGCCCTGGTGCTGCCGCACGAGCTGTGGACGGGGGCCGACTTCCTGTCCTCGCCGGTCATGACGATCTTCTGGTGGACGCTCTGGGGGCTCGCCGCGGGCGCGATCGTGTTCTTCCGGCTCGCGCTTCCGCTCGGGCGGAGCCTTGTTCATCAACTGGTCGTCGAGCGGGTGATCGCGGAGGCGCCCGGCGTGCAGTCGGTCGTGATCCGCGGGCGCCGAATGGCCTGGCTGAACCCGAAGCCCGGGCAGTACTTCCAGTGGCGGTTCCTCACCGGGCCCGGCTGGACGCGCGCCCATCCGTACTCCGTCTCCGCACTTCCCGACCGCAACCGGCTCCGCATCACCATGCGCACCGCCGGGGACGAAGGCCCGCGGCTCGCCCGGCTGCGGCCCGGCACCCGGGTGCTGATCGAGGGGCCCTACGGATCGCTCACGGCCGACCGTCGCCTCCATCGCGACGTGCTGCTGATCGCGGCGGGAGTGGGAATCACGCCCCTGCGCGGCCTGGCCGAGCACATCGCGACCGAGCCGCCGACCGACGGTCCGGGCGGGCGTCTGCGGCCGTCCGTCGTCGTCCTGCATCGCGTGTCCGCACCGCAGGAGGCCGTGTTCGCCGCCGAATGGGATGCGCTTGCGGCGCGGTACGGCATCGGCGTGGGCCGGCTCGTCGGCCCCCGGAGCCCGTCCGGGAGCTGGCTGCCGGCCACGCCCCACCCGGTGAATCCGGCGCGGTACCTGCGGAGCCTTGTGCCGGACATCGCGGATCGATCCATCTACCTGTGCGGACCCCGGGACTGGATGGCCGCGGTCCGGCGGACGCTGAATGCCCTGCACGTCGACCCGTCAGCGGTCCACCAGGAGGACTTTGCCGGATGACGGTGCCGGGTGACGGTGCTAGGTGAAGATGCCGCGCCCGCACAGCAACCGCGGTGCCCGGCACCGCACACCCGCCCAGCCCGCACCGGTTGCACCCGGGAGAAATACCCGAGACGGCCATCGAGGAGCACGAAAGGAACGCGTCATGCGGCGCATCACGCTCGCCATTATGAGCACCATCGCAGCGCTGGTGCTGCTGTTCAGTTACCGAACCAGCCTCGGCGTGGGGGCGGTGGCGCAGCCAGCCAATCCCGCGCATATCGTCTCCGGGGCGCCGACTTCCGGGTCCGGCACCACGTCGGGACAGGGCCCGAACCCCGGTTCGGCCGTCACAAACGGCGCGGCTGCACGACCACAGGCACAGTCGCAGCCGCCGTCACAGCCGCCGTCCCCATCGAAGTCCGCGACCTCCGCGGCGAAGACGCCGACGGCGACACCGAGCACCACCAGGTCGCCTCAGAGCCAAGCGACGAGCCCCACCGTCGCCGACGGCGCCGTGGAGGGAACGCCCTATGGCCCCGTTCAGGTGCGGGTGACCCTGGCCGCGGGCCGGATCACCGACGTGACCGCGATCCAGCATCCGACCGAAGAGCAGCGTAGCCAGGAGATCAACGCGATGGCCCTGCCGCTGCTGCGCAGCGAGGTGCTCTCCGCTCAGAGCTCGCGGATCGACGCCGTCAGCGGCGCCACCTACACGTCCGAGGGGTTCGTCGCGTCCCTGCAGTCGGCGCTCGACGTCGCACACTTCGTGCGGTGAGCGGATCACGACGATGACGAGCGTCGCACCTGCGGGCCAGGGCTCGGACCGGCGCCCGAGCACCGACGGTGCGCTGGGTGCGGCGCCGTTGCGGCGTTCGTATACCGAGATGATCATGGGGCTGCCGATCTCGATCCATCTCCGCGGCATAGTCGATCGCCACGTGGGGGACGGCACAGCGGAAGCCCGTGCCGTGCAACGAGTCTGGGACGATCTGCGGACGGCCGACCGCATCTTCTCCACCTACCGCGAGGACAGTGACATCAGCCGCATCGCGCGCGGCGAGATCGGCGTCGCCGCAGCCGATCCCGCCGTCCGCGAGGTGCTCGACCTGGCGGCGGAGGCACGGCGGCGCACCGCGGGAACGTTCGACGTGCACTACGCCGGTCGCCTCGACCCGTCGGGCATCGTGAAGGGGTGGGCCGTGGCGCGCGCCGCCCGGCACCTCGACCTGCCGGGCGTCGACTGGTACCTGAACGCCGGCGGCGACATCGCACTGCACAGCGGCCCAGGTCGGCCCCCGTGGCGTGTCGGCATCGAGGATCCTGCGGACACGAACAACGTCATGGCCGTCATCGAAGCGTCCGACGGTGCGATCGCCACGTCCGGAGGCGCGCACCGCGGCGCGCATATTCTCGATCCGCGGACCCGAGCGGCAGCAGCGGGAATCGCCCAAGCGACGGTCGTCGGTCCGGACCTGGTGTGGGCGGACGTGTTCGCGACCGCGTTCGTCGCGGCCGGTTCTGCCGCGCCGGGCTGGTCCCTGCCGCCGGGGTACGAGTGCCTGCTCGTCATGGACACCGGCGCCGTGATGGGCTCGGCGGGTATGCCGGCGCTGCTCTCGGTGCCACAATCGGTGGACCCTGCACGCGAAACCGGAGGCGCCCGCATGGATACACCGACGACGACGCACGAGATCGCGGGGCGGGGCCGCCGGCCATGACTCCGCACGTCGTCATCGCCGACGACGACCGGGCGATCCGCGAATCGCTGGAACGTGCGCTCACGCTCGAGGGGTATCGCGTGACGCTGGCCGCCGACGGGGTCCAAGCGGCGGTGGCCGCCCGCGCGCCCGATGTGGATGTGATCGTCCTGGATGTCGGGATGCCGGCCATCGACGGCCTCGGGGTGACCCGGCTGCTTCGCGCGGAAGGGGTCACCACGCCGATCCTGATGCTGACGGCACGGGTGTCGGTCGACGCGCGGGTCGCCGGACTCGACGCCGGTGCGGACGACTACCTGCCGAAACCGTTCGATCTCGACGAGCTCATGGCACGGCTTCGCGCGCTGGTGCGACGCAGCCAGTTCTCCGTCGCGGCGGCCGAAACCGAGGCGGCCGACCTGACGATGGGTCTATTGCGGGTGGATCCGACCGCGCGTCGCGCCTTTTGGGGATCGACGGAGATGACGTTGTCCAAGACGGAATTCGATCTGCTGGAATTGCTCGTGCGCAACCGGGGTCAGGTACTCACCCATTCGGTGATCTACGACCGGATCTGGCAATACGACTTCGGCCCCGACTCCAACAACCTCGCCGTCTACATCAGCTACCTGCGCCGGAAACTCGACGCCGCCGGTGCCCCGGACCTGATCCGCACGGTCCGCGGCGTCGGCTACCGCCTCGATGAGCCATGAGCCGAGCCGCGAGCCGGGGCGGCCGACCGGGAACGGGTTCGGATACAGGTGCGGCTATGGATGAGACTCCTGAGACTCGCGGGCGGGCACCGTTGCGATGGTTGCGGCGCATGCCCGTTATGACGCTGCGCCGCAGGCTGGTGATCGCGTTCGTGGCTCTGGTCACGGTGGCGATCGGCCTGGTCGGCGGGATCTCCTATTCGGCGACCGTGTCGACGTTCAACGCCGAGGTGGACGGCACGCTCATGTCAGCAGCGGCGACGCTCGCGGCCGGCGACAGCCCTCCCACGACGGAGGGGGGCGCCGAATTTCACTCGCTCGATGCGCGCCACGACGCGGATGATCCGACCGTGTCGGTGGCGCAGCGGATCGATCCCAGTGGTTCGGTCACGGTTCTCCGGGGTTTCGCGCCGGCGCTGCCGGTCAGCGACACGCAACGGCAGCTTGCAGCGAGCCCCCGCGCCGGAATCGGTCGATTCGACGTGCGGACGTCCGGCACCGAGACGTACCGGATCTACACCTTGGCGCTCGGCGAGGACCACGGAGCCGTCGTGGTCGGGCGTAATCTGGCCGACGCCAGGCGCGTGCTGGCGCGCGTCGCCGCCGACACCGTGCTGATCGGCATCGGCGTCATGGTGCTCGCCGGGCTTGTCGGGTGGTGGATCGCGCGGCAGATCACCCGGCGGTTAGCAACTCTGTCGGATGCGGCCGAGACCGTCGCGCTCACCGGTGATCTGGCGGTTCCCATCGAGACCACCGGCAAAGATGAGGTCGCCCGTCTCGCGACGTCGATGCGAACCATGCTGGCCGAGTTAGGCCAGTCACGGGATGCACAGCGCCGCCTCGTCGAAGACGCTGGGCACGAGCTCCGCACCCCGATCACGAGCCTGCGCACGAATGCCCGGGTGATGCGCCGTTACGATCGGCTCTCAGACGCCGACCGGCAGCGCCTGCTCGACGATGTCGACGGCGAACTCCAGGAACTGACGGCGCTGGTCAATGAGCTCGTCGAACTGGCGACCGACACCTATTCGGGTGAACCCGCGCAGCGCACCGTCCTTGCCCAGCCCGTGGAAAAGGTGGCCGAGCGCGTTCGGCGCCGCTCCGGTCGCGAGATCACGGTCATCGCCGACGAATCCCAACGAATCGTGCAACGCGGCGCAGTCGAGCGGGCCGTGGGCAACCTGTTGGAGAACGCTGTCAAGTTCGATGCCGGCGGCACGGCCCCCATAGAGGTGGACGTCACCGACGGGGTGATCCGGGTCAGCGATCGTGGACCCGGTGTCCCGGCCGATGAGCTCGCGGTGATCTTCGACCGGTTCCACCGCAGCGAGACCTCGCGCAGCCTGCCGGGGTCCGGCCTAGGCCTCGCGATCGTCCGCGACGTGGCGGCTCGACACGGTGGGACCGTCACCGCGGCCGCCCGGCCGGGCGGGGGACTGGTCATCACGCTGACCCTGCACGACCACGTCTCACCGAACTCTGAGGTTCTCCGAGACCGCCGTTAAGCTGCGATCGGCATCGTGGCAGTCGAGCCTCAACCAAGGAGAACACGATGTCCGACACCACGCAGGATCCGGCCACAGGGGAGCCAGCCAAGCCCGACGAACCCGGCGACTCCGGGCCGGGCGTTCCGCCGCAGGCGGGCGAGGGTGCGCCAGTGGCGCCGCCTACGGCCGGAGCCCCGGACGTCGCAGCGCAGGGCGTCGAGACGCCGGGGGCTGGCGCCGCGAGTTCCGGCGAGTCTCGCGGCGGGACCGCTGCGTCCGTTCCACCCGGATCGGCGGGGCCGGGCATGCCGCCCATGCCGGCCGGACCGGCGATGCCGCCCGGCCCGGCGTGGCCGGGCATGCCCCCGGCACACATGCCGCTGGGGCAACAGGTTCCACCCATGCCGCCGGGGTCGATGGGGTGGGCCGGATCGCACGTTCCGCCGGGGTCGGCGGGATGGGGCGGGTCGGCTATGCCGCCGGGGCCGGCGGGACCCGGCATGCCGCCCATGCCGTCGAGTGACGCCTTCGCGCCCGTCGCTCGGCCGCCCCGCACCCGCTGGATCAATCCGCGGCGCCGCGTGGCGACCTGGCTCATCGCGGCGGGAATCGCGGTGGTGTTCTTCGGCGGCGGCGTCGGCGCGGGCTGGGGCATCGCGGCCACCTCCGGCTATTTGCACCTCCACGCTGAGCGCCACGAGGGCATTCTGCGAGGCAACGCGCTGCTGCCCGGGCGCGAACCGTGGTTCGGGTCCGGCGTCGGGCCGGGACCCCGGTCGGAGTGGGGGCCTGCGAATCCGACCTCGCCGACCTCCCCGGCACCGTCGACAAGCCCCGCGCCCGGCACCTCGCCCTGAGTTCCGGCCGGTCCGCGTACATTGGGCGGAGTCAATGTGCACCGGGTCCGCCCGCCTTCTTTCCGTCGACTGGGAGTCCTGCAGAGTCGGGGGTGCCCATTTCTCTGCAGGACTCCCTGTCGACGGTGGGCTTTCGGTCGAGGCCCGACCGCGTGAGCGGCGAACAGCGTCATACGCGGTTCGCGTCGGCCACCCGGGCGGCCCCCTATTCCGGTGGGCGGCGGCAGCCGGAGTCGGCTGTGGGACGGGGATGCGAGTCGGCGGCGCCCGGCCGAGTCGAATGGTGACCCCGCGTAGATTGGGCAGGGTCAATGTGCACCGTCAACGTGCACCGGGTCCGCCGGCAGACGTAACCGGGCGGGTCGGAACAGAGGACGATCCTGGTGAATCGGTCAGGCCGGGGCCATCTCGTAGCGGCCGTCGCGGCGGCAGTGGTGGTGACGGTCGCCGCGTGCAGCCCGGCGGGCTCGGGTCAGCCCTCGGCGTTACCGGCTCCACCGGTGCCCAACAGCGCGCCACCGACCGACGATCCGGCGATCCAGCAACAGACACCGAAACAGACGCCGAACAGCATCAGCACACGATCCGGCTCCACGCGCACCGTCGCCGGCCCCGCGCACGCCGCTCCGACGCCACCGGCGGCCCCCTGGGCGGCGTCGACGTCGGCTGGGGCGGCCGGACACCTGCGCGCGGGCTCGAACCCGTCGGTGCTGCCGGGCATGGTGTTGATCGCGGACAGGTCGAATAATCGGCTGATCGTGGTCGATCCGCAGGGCCGGATCCGCTGGCAGTTCCCGCGACCCGGCGACCTTGCCGCTGGTCAGACGTTCCGCCTGCCCGACGACGCGTTCTTCACCCCGGACGGCCAGCGCATCCTGGCTACCCAGGAGGATCGCGCCGTGATCAGCCTGATCGACGTCGCCACGCACCGGATCGTCTACCGGTATGGCAGCCCCGGCGCGCCGGGGTCGGGCCCGAATCGGCTGAGCAACCCCGACGACGCCATGATGTTGACGGACGGGTCGATCCTGCTCGCCGACATCAAGAACTGCCGACTCCTGCGCATCGCCCCGGGCGCCCACGCGCCCGAGCAGGTGTTCGGTCGCACGACCCGCTGGTGCCTGCACGAGCCTCCGGCTCGGTGGGGCGCCCCGAACGGCGCCTTCCCGATGCGCAACGGGCACTTCCTGGTCACGGAGATCGACGGGGACTGGGTGGATGAGCTCTCGCTCGACGGGCACGTGTCCTGGTCGGCGCACCCGCCCGGCGTGGTTTACCCGTCGGACACCAACGAGATCGGCCCCGGCCGGTACCTGACTGCCGACTACTCCGCACCCGGCCAGGTGGTGATCTTCAACAGGGCCGGCACCGCGCTGTGGCGTTTTCGCGGCACCGGCGCCGACACGCTCAATCACCCGTCGCTGGCGCTGCCGCTGCCGAACGGTGACGTCATTGTCAACGACGATCACAACGATCGGGTCGTCGTCATCGATCCGGCTACCGACAAGATCGTGTGGCAGTACGGGGTCACCGGAGCGCCCGGCGACGCTGCGGGCTACCTGAACAACCCGGACGGGATGGACCTCGTGCCTCCGCATTCGTTGCTGGACACCATCCCGCCCGGGCGCTGACACATGGTGCCCAAGCCGGCCCGTGTCGGCTCGGCGGCCGGCTGCCCGCGATCGACCACAGGGACAATGGCCCGGTGAGGGTTTGCCGAGGAGTGAGGGCATGGCTGCTCGCGGGGGCGGCGGCGATGCTGTGGACGGTCGCGGCCTGCGGGGGTGCGACGGCGCCCAATCCGGTGGAAGCACCGCCCACGCGAGTCGCGCAGTCCTCGTCATCGGCGGTTCTGCCGCCATCCGTGGACGGAGGCGTCACGTCGACGGAGGGGAGCGTCACGCCGACGAGCCGACCGGCGACTGCCAGCCGTTCTCCGTCCGCCACATCGTCACCCCCGCGTTCGCAGAGCGCGCGTACGGAGCGCACCGGAAGTCCGCGGCAGACCAGCGATCAAGTGACGGCCCGCATGCGCGACATCACGAAAGATCAACCTGCGGGGAGTATCTCGGTGGCTGCGGTGAACATGACGACCGGCCAGCGGTACAGCTTCGGGGCGACCCGCGGAATGTGGATGGCGAGCACCTATAAGCTTCTCGTCCTCGAGGGCCTGCTGCTCGATCGCCAGCAGGCGGGGGCGTGGCTGACCGCCGGTGAGATCGCGGACGCCACCCGTGCCATCGAGAACAGCGACAACGTGGCGGGTTACCGGCTCTTCCTGGATATGGGCGGCCGGGCCGGCCTGACCCGGGCCATCCAACAACTGGGCATGACGCATACGGTCGCGGGCCGCACCGACCCGACATTCACCAC
Organism: Nakamurella sp.; assembly: GCA_017848755.1. GTDB lineage: Bacteria > Actinomycetota > Actinomycetes > Mycobacteriales > Nakamurellaceae > Nakamurella. The sequence continues at coordinate 25,349 of JAFIHI010000090.1, forward strand.
CACCAGCGGCCAGGACTGTCTGGCGATGGTGCGGGCGCTGCTACCCGGTGGGCCGCTCGATGCCCGGTCGCGCAGTTTCGTGCTCGGCCTGATGGACCACGTCGAATCCGATCAGCGGTGGGGCATCGGCGCCATTGCCGGTCCCGGCGACACGTTCGTGAACAAGAACGGCTGGCTTCCGGTGCAGGACGACAACGGGCCCGGCGAAACGGACGGCGGTCGCTGGGCGGTCACCAGCGTCGGGATCGTGACCGAACACCAACAGCACATCCTCATCGCTGTGCTCACCCAGCACCAATCGTCGCTCGACACCGGTCAGCGCCTCGTCGAGACCTTGGCCCGGCTCGTCGAACCCGTGGTCAGTCAGGGACAGTGACCTGTTGCGGCGGGCGGTGCGGCGTCAGCGGCGTGGACGGCGCCGCGACCGTACACTGCTGCGCAGCCGGGCCAGTTCCTCGATCGGTTCGGCAAGGGGCGCCAGGGGCTGGCCGACAGCCTGTTCGAGGATGTGGTCGGCCAGTGCCGGGTTGAGCGCGAGAACCGGGCCGTGCAGGTAGGTTCCGATCACGTTGCCCGCCGCCGCCCCATCCGTCCCGTCGCCGTTTCCGGTGCCGGTGGCGACGGTGCCGAGCGGTGGCAGTGAGGGAGCGCGGTGCGTTCGCCCACGGTGGTTTTCGAATCCGAGAAGCTTCGTATCGGCGAGGCGCCATGCGGGGTCGGCGCGGGTCGTGATGTGGCCGATGGCGCGGCGCCGGCCGGGCACGGTCACGAGATCGAGTACGCCCAGGCCCGGATGGACGGTGCCCCGCGCATCGGTGGTGGAGTTGCCGAGGATCTGCATTCCCGCGCACACGGCCAGCACGGGGGCAGCAGCGTCGATGACGGCGCCGAACGCGTTGGTGTCCAGTAGTCGCGTGGCGCGTTCTTGCGCGGTGTCTTCGGCGCCGCCGAGCAGGTAGATGTCGCACCCGGACGGGATGGGCTGGTCAGATGTCACCTGCACGACGGTCGCGGGTATGCCGCGCCAGCGCGCTCGTTGGGCTAGCACCCGCGCGTTGCCGATGTCGCCGTAGGTTCCGAGTAGGTCGGGTAGCAGGACGGCGATCGAGAGGGTGGAATCATGCGGCATGGTCGCTGGTGTCCTCGACGACGCCGGAGGTGGTTGCTGGCACGCTGTCGAGCCGCGCCCCCAGGGCGGTGCGTGCGTCGCGGAAGCTGGTGTAGTCACCGATCAGCGTGATCGTGCCGGCCGGAAGTCCGCGCAGCACCTGGCGGATGCCGGCGTGAACGGTCCGGTGCGGGATGTCCGCGTACCCGAGTCGGACGCCGACGTCATCGGCGCGTGCTCCGGTGGCGATGACGAGTCGATCACCGAGTTGCTCGAACGGGACGTCGTACAGCCACGAGGTGTCGTAGCCGTCGGCTTGGGCGGCGTTGATGGAGATGATCACCGGATCGTCGCGGTCGGCGATCAGATCCAGTGTCGCCGCCCAGCCTGCGGGGTTCTTCGCGAGCAGGAGCCAGACGGTGCGGTCGGCGTAATGGGCGATGGCGTACCGCCCGGACACCTCGTCGATCTCGCATGCGGCGCGGAGTGCTTGCGGTGCAGGCACATTCAACGTTGCCGCCGCAGCGATCGCCATCGCGGCGTTGCCGAGGTTGACGGCGCCGGGCAGCGCGGGTCGCAGCGGCAGCGCCGCATGGTGCGGGCCACGCAGGGACGCGTTGCCGTGCGGCTCCGTCGGGGTGATCGTCCAGTCCGGGTCCGGACGGGTTGCTCCGCAGTGGCTACAGCGCCAGCCGGTGACGCCGATGGCGGTGTCGAGTGGGTGGATGCACCACGGGCAGATGGACCCGTCGGGGCCCCAGATCCCGCCGGCCGCGACCCAGGTGACCCGCGGATGACGCTCGGCCGCCCAGCACACGAGCGGGTCGTCGGCGTTCGCGATGATCACCGCGTCGCTGCCGGTGACCGCCTCGCGCCATCGCTGCGCCGTGGCGCGGGTTTCGCCGACGCGATCCAGTTGGTCTCGCGACAGATTCAACAGCAGCACGGCCGCCGGCCGGATCTCGCGCATCGCGGCGGGCAGGTACTGCTCGTCCACCTCGAGCGCCGCCCGGCGCGCGCGGCTGTCCAGTAGCGCGGTGGCGAGGCCGCCGAGCATATTGGCACCGGACGCATTGGAGGCTACCGGGCCGTGCGGGCGGAGCGCGGCGGCGAGCATCGCGGTGGTCGTCGTTTTCCCGTTCGTGCCGGAGACCAATGCGATGGTGCGGTGGGACGACAGCTTTGCGAGATATGCCCGGTCGATTCGTAACGCCACGCGGCCGGGCAGTACTTGTCCTGCGTGACCGGCAAGCTTGCACGCCCAGCGGGTGATCGAGGCGGCGGCCGTGGCGACCGCTGCGCGCCAACCGCGCGTTGTTTCTGGGCGGGCCGTTTCCGCGCGCTGGGCGGTGGCGCTCATGACTCGGGGTTGACCGCGACCCGGGGTGTGGGGGCCGCGCCGTCCGTGGTTAGCCGCCGAATGATCACGTTCGACCGGGCCGGATCGTGCACCGTGCGCGCGGCGGACGAGTCGTCCATGCGGTAGGCGGGGCGGGTAGTCCAGGCGTGCGCAGCGGGTGTCAGGGCCGTGGCGAGTCCGACTCCGGCGATGAGCGCCGCGGCGATCGCGGCGACGCGCCAGCGCCGACCTCGCGCGGCCGGCGTAACGCTCGGGTCCCGGAGTTCGCGCCACGTGGTACGACCCGCGGCGATCGCGTGGCCGAGGACGTGGATGGTGGTGACGGCGAACCAGATGATGAAGCTGGCTTGGTGCAGGGTCATCAGCGGCTCGGCGTGGTCGGGTCCGGTGAACACCAGCCCGATCCCGGTGCCGAGCACCGCGAGGCTCGCGAGGATGACGACCGGACCCAGGATCCGCAGGATCGGATGCGGAGGACCTTTGCGCGCGTACGGGGCGGCGTGGGTGTAGTAGCGGATGAACCGGTAGCCGGTGCTGCCGGTCTTCAGCAGTACCGGCCCCACGAGGAGCAGCCCCAGGTACACGTGCAGGGTGATCATCTGCCGGATGGCCAGAATCGTGACCCCTTCGACCGCCAGCAGCACCACGAGCAGGGTGCCGTTGACGGCCGTGAGCC
>JAFIHI010000012.1 GCA_017848755.1 Nakamurella sp.
GCCAAGCCGCCCGCGGCGCCCGCGGGGCTGCCCGCCGCCTGATCCTCGAGCGGGCACGGGCGGGGCCGCCCGCCGCCTGATCCTCGAGCGGGCACGGGCGGGGCCGCCCGCCGCCTGATCCTCGAGCGGGCACGGGCACGTGCCCGGCGGCTAGAAACTCCTCGACACGTGGGTCAGGACACGCCGAGCAGCCGCAGGCCCGCGGCGACCGCCGCCGCGGCAAGCACCACGACGACGAACGGGGCCCTGCGCCAGGCGAGGACGCCGCCGACCGCGACGCCCGCCGGCCTGGCCCAGCCCGCGAAGCCCCCCGCGTCGAATACCGTCGCGGTGACCACGAGCGCCACCAGCAGGATCACCGACGCCGCGGTGAGCAGCAGCGACGTCCGCTCGGACAGTGTCAGCCGGGACTTGAGGCCGACGCCGGCGATCCGGAACCCGACCGTGCCCACGCCGAGCAGCACGCCCCACACCACGATCTGCGTCATGGCAGTACGCCCCCGGCGGGATCGCCCATGCCGGCCGGGTCGCCGTCGTGCGCGTCGGGTTCGGCCGCCCGGTCGGCGGCACGGTCTGTTTCTTCGATGACGTATTCAACGGCTTCGGCCGAAACCACGTCATCGGCGGTTCGGTGCCGGCGGGACAGGCCGATCAGCACCAGCGGCAGTGCAGCCAGTGAGAGCAGCACCGGCAGACCGCTCGGCAGAAGTGGCGTCGCGGCGATCGCGATCACGGCGCCCACCAGTGCGGCGAAGCGGGTGGTGCGGTCCTTCAGGGATGGCATCACCAGCGCCAGCAGCACGGCCGGGAACGCCGCATCCATGCCGAACGCGTTGGTGTCCGTGATGACGGTGCCGCCGAACGCCCCCGCGATCACGCCGATGTTCCAGCAGAGGAACAACGACACACCGCAGCCCCAGAACGCCGCGCGGCGGCGAGCGGGCTCGTGTTGAGCGAGCGCGAACGCCGTCGACTCGTCAATGATCAACTGGCTGCCGACCACTCGGCGCAGCCAGCCGTGCCCGATCACCTCGCCGATCGACAGGGCGAAGGGGAGGTGCCGCGCGTTGACTAGGAGCCCGGCGGCGAAGGCCGCGATCGGGTTCCCGCCGGCGGCGATGATCGCGACGAACAGGAACTGCGATGCGCCCGCGAAGACCACCACCGAGAGCAGCATCGGCAGCCAGATCGGCAGGCCGACCGAGACCGTGATCGCGCCGAACGACACGCCGACGATGCCGTCCGCGAAGCACACGAGCGCGATGTCGCGGCTCAGTTCGGGGCCGAGCCGGCTCCGGGCACGGGCCCACAACGAACGCACTCACACGATCCTGGTGCCTGACGCGTCGATCACCAAATCGATTGCAGCGCTCCGCACTTCGGCCCGGCACCCGCGCCGCGGGGCAGACATCGCGGTCACGCATCACGCACCCCGCCGCGCGCTGGCGCGCACCCGTTCCGGCCGACCGGGAACAATGGCCACGTGAGCGATGGCCTGTTCGACGCACCGATCGCCGGCGGCATCCGTCAAGGTTCGCGCGGTATCGAGGATGGCGAGAACGGATATGACGCCGTTCGCCCCGACGCCCCCGTCGACGCCCGGGCACCGCTGGCCGTTCGCATGCGTCCGCGCTCTCTCGATGAGGTGGTCGGGCAGCAGGCCCTGCTCGGGGCCGGTGCCCCGCTACGCCGGCTCGTCGAGGGCGGGGGTGCCTCGTCGGTCCTGCTGTATGGGCCACCCGGAACCGGGAAGACCACGCTCGCTATGTTGGTCGCCAGCGCCGTCGGCCGCCGGTTCGCGCAGCTCTCCGCGCTGTGCGCCGGCGTCGCGCAGGTGCGCGAGGTGATCACCGCCGCGCGGCACACGCTGCGCACCACGGGCGAACAGACGGTGCTGTTCATCGACGAGATCCACCGCTTCTCCCGCACCCAGCAGGACTCGCTGCTCGGCGCCGTCGAGGACCGCACCGTGGTCCTGATCGGGGCCACCACGGAAAACCCGTTCTTCTCCGTGGTTTCGCCGCTGCTGTCCCGCTCGCTCGTCCTGCAACTCACCCCGCTCTCCGATGACGACGTGACCGAGCTCCTGCGCCGGGCGCTGACCGACGAGCGCGGGCTCGCCGGCCGGTACACGCTGAGCGACGAGGCGCTCGCGCACCTCATCGCACTCGCGGGTGGGGACGCGCGGCGGGCGCTCACCGCCCTGGAGGCGGCCGCGGATGCCGCGTCCGAGACGGGACCCGCCGAGTCCCCGGATGAGCCGGTGTACCCGGTTCCGATCGGCCTCGCGGAGGTCGAGGCGGCAGTAAATCGCGCGGCCGTGCGTTACGACCGCGCCGGCGACCAGCACTACGACGTGATCAGCGCGTTCATCAAATCGATCCGCGGCTCGGACGTGGACGCCGCCCTGCACTACCTGGCGCGCATGATCGAGGCGGGGGAGGACCCGCGTTTCATCGCCCGACGGCTCATGGTGCACGCCTCGGAAGACATCGGCATGGCCGATCCGACGGCCCTGCCGATCGCGGTGGCCGCCGCCCAGGTGGTCCAACTGGTAGGCCTCCCAGAGGCGCGGCTGGCACTCGCCCAAGCGACCATCCACCTGGCGACAGCCCCGAAGTCGAACGCCGTCATATCCGCCATCGACGCCGCGCTGGGCGACGTTCAGGCCGGGAAGGCGGGTGTGGTGCCGCCGCCGCTCCGCGACGGGCACTATGCCGGTGCGAAGCGGCTGGGCCACGCGCAGCAGTACATCTACCCCCACAACCTGCCGGAAGGAGTTGCGGCGCAACAATATCCGCCGGATGAGCTGGTCGGCGTCGACTATTACGCACCGACATCGCGCGGGGCGGAGCGGGCCCTCGCCGAACGGCTGCCGAAGCTCCGTCGCGCCATCCGCGGGGCGGGGGAGGCGCACCGCACCGAACCAGATCGATAGCCGGCCGAGGGCCGCACCATCGGTCGCGTTCGCCGAGCGTATCCGTTCGGTCCCTCCAGGCGTCGGTAAACTGACGCATCGCCGCGCTCATGCACCGCACGCTCTTCCGGGGTGCCTTCGCCGCCGGAAATCGCATCAACCTGAATCAAGACGCATGACCGGCAGCCCCCTCGACAACTACCTCGCGGCCGCGGAACGGCCCTGGCCGTATGCGGCACTCGACGCCATCGTCACCGCGATACGCGCCAGCGCCGCCTTCGATGAGGCGATCAAGTGGGGCCAGCCCCACCGGGCGCCGGCCTACACGAGCCACACGGCGACGTCGGCGGGTAGAGCGCCGTCGTCCTTCAGCGGCAGCGACGCGAGGATCACCTCACCGGGTGGCAGGGGAACCTCGTGGCCGCTCATGTTGATCATGACGGTGACGTCGCCGTTGCGGAAGGCGACGACCCGGCCGCCGGGGTGGGTGAGCCACTCGAGCGTCCCGGCGCCGAGCGCGTAATGGCGTCGCAGCGCGATCGCATCGCGGTACAGCGCCAGGGTGGAGTCCGGGTCGCCGGCCTGCCGGTCGCGGGCGAGCGCGCGGAACGATTCCGGTTGCGGCAGCCAGCTTTCCCCCGTTGGTGAGAACCCGAGCGCTGGCGCGTCGGCCACCCACGGAATCGGCACCCGGCAGCCGTCTCGGCCGCGCCGGGTGTGCTGCGACCGCAGCCAGGTGGGGTCCTGCCGCGCATCGTCCGGCAGCGTGGTGTGCTCTGGAAGGCCGAGCTCCTCGCCCTGGTAGAGGTACGCCGAGCCGGGCAGGCCCAGCATCACCAGCGTCGCTGCCCGACCGCGCTTGCTGCCCAGCGCCGCATCGGGCTGCGGGTCGCCGAGGCCGATGCCCTGCTGCGGCTTGGGCTGTTCGGCGTCGGCGAGCCCGAACCGGCTGGGGTGGCGAACCACGTCATGGTTGGACAGCACCCAGGTGGTCGGCGCGCCCACGCGATTGTTGAGCTGCAGAGACCGCGTGACGACGTCCTGGAGAATCGGGGCGTACCAAGGGGTTTCCAGGAACGTGAAATTGAACGCCTGATGCATTTCGTCGGCGCGGACGTAGTTCGCGAGCCGCGACAGCGGCTGCACCCAGGCCTCGGCGACCAGGATGCGCTCGTGCCCGTACTCGCCCACCACCTTCCGCCAGCGCCGGTAGATCTCGTGTACCTCGTTCTGGTCCCACATCGGTCCCATCTGGCCGTCGGTCGGGGTCGGTTCGGCGCCTGCGCCGTCCAGGTGCGCGCGGGCGTCCTTCGCGGTGGGCGGCTCGAAGCCCATCGCGCCGAGGCGTGGGTCGACATGGTGATCGGGTAGCCCGGGCGCCTTGGCGAGGCCGTGCGCCACGTCCACCCGGAAGCCGTCCACGCCTCGGTCGAGCCAGAACCGCAGCACGGACTCGAACTCCTCCTGGACCTCCGCGCTGCCCCAGTTGAAGTCGGGCTGTTCGGGGGCGAAGAGGTGCAGGTACCACTGACCTGGTGTGCCGTCGGCACCGGCCGTGCGCGTCCAGGCCGACCCGCCGAACACCGACTCCCAGTTATTCGGCGGCTCAGACCCGCCCGGCCCCTTGCCATCGCGGAAGATGTACCGGTCGCGCTGCGGCGAGCCGGGCGCGGCGGCGAGGGCATCGACGAACCAGGGATGCGCGCTCGACGAGTGGTTGGGCACCAGATCCACAATCACCTTGAGGCCCAACTCGTGCGCACCCGCCAGCAGCGCATCGAAATCGGCCAAGGTGCCGAACAGCGGATCGACGCGGCGGTAGTCGGCGACGTCGTATCCCGCGTCGGCCTGCGGCGATACGTAGAACGGCGACAGCCAGATCGCATCGACACCAAGGTCTGCCAGCGCCGGCAGATGCGCGGTGATCCCCGGCAGGTCCCCGATGCCGTCTCCATCACTGTCGGCGAACGACCGCGGATAGATCTGGTAGACGACGGCATGCCGCCACCACTCGTCGGCCGCTGGGCGACGTGGGGCGGCGACGGGTCCGGTCACGGTCCGGCGCGCGTCGCTGCGATCGGCCATTCAATCTCCTATGACGGCGTGTCAGGTCGGGGCCGTGCTAGACGACCATGGACGACCTTAGCGGCGTACCGTCTGGTTATGGGCAGGTGGCATGTTCTTCGCGAACCCACGGTGCTGATCCTGCTGCTTGCGAGCGTGGTACACGTAGTGCGCCGCAACGTGTTCGACTTCCTGTTGTTCTTCGGAACGGCGGTCGTGATCATCGTCGAGTCCCGGATGGAGTCGCGACGATTCGAGCAACGCGGGACCGGCACACTCGCCCCGGCGACGCCCCTGTCGTACCGGCGCCGGTGGTGGTCGGCAGCGGTGATCGCACTGCTCTCCGCCGCCATTGCATTGCTCCCCATCGCCGGCGGCCTGATGCGCGTCGTACTCATCGGGAGCGGCGTGGCCGTGCTGGTGCTGGTGGTCGCGCGGCCGGCGCCGCCACCAGGCGGCGCGGGCCGGGCCCGCGGCTGGCAGCTGTGGACCGCGGTCGGCGTCGCAGCCTGCCTGTGGGAACTGACATCCTTCATCGCCCAACAGGTGTGGCCGGCCGATCAGAACGCCCACCCGGCCGTCAGCGACCTCGTCGGGCCGCTGCTCACGACGTGGGTCGGACGGGCCGTGTTCCTGTTGCTGTGGGTGTCGGCCGGATGGTGGCTGTTGCGCCAGCTACTCGCATCCGGCGGCGGAACGCGGACGGAGTCCGGGGCGACCGGGCCGTCGGCGACGCCGGTCATCGTCACCGATGACGGGGCCGCTGGCCCCCGCGGACCGGCCGGAGTTGATCACGGGGCCCCCGGCGCCGGCGGTCGGACGGAGGCCGGGCGATGAGGGACATCACCATCCTGGTCTATGTGGCTTGCGGGCTCGCGTTGGCCACCACCGAACTGCTCGCCCGGTTCACCCGGCTTCCGGTGCCGACGCTGGCCGCCCTCTTCCGGTGGATGATGCGCAAGCGCAGTGCCCAGATCGGGATGCTGATGGCGTGGTGGTGGATCGGCTGGCACTTCCTCGGCGACGGGGCGTAGTCGCGATCCGGAACGGACGAGATCGACCCACGCGGCGCCGTCCATCGCGCGGTCGTCCCGAGCGCCACGCGCGCTGCGCATGGCAGCGAGATCGTGGTCGGAACTGTCCGATCGGGCGTGCCTCAGGATGCGATCCTGCCTCCATCAGGTGACAGCGACCACGGTGACCAGGTGGTCGATGCCGGCGAAGTCGTCGGGATTGCGCGTGAGCAGTACCGCGTCGAGCTCTGCCGCGACGGAGGCAAGCATCAGGTCAATGCGTCGCGGTCTGGGGTTGCGCCCGGATCGCCGCACGGATTCGGCGACGGCACCGTAGAGGTGTGCGGCCCGCGCCGAATACGGGACGGGGTCGAACTCGCTGAGGACTTGGCGGTAGCGCTCCTCGCGGGCCGCGGCAACGGCCGGCTCGTCGTGGTACAGGCCGAACGCCAATTCGGCGACGGTGAGCGTGCTGATGGCCGCCGCATCCGCCAATTCGTCGAGCCGGTCGGGGTACTCGATCACACAGGACGTATCGAGCAGGGCGAGGGCGTGTTCAGACACCGCGGCCGAATGGGTCGTCGTCAGTAAAACGGTCGGTGTCCCGAATGTCTCGCACCCACGCCTCGCGATCGACGGTGAGACCGTTGTCGCGACGCCGGTTCGCGACGAGTTCTGCGGTCCGCGGGAAGCGCGGCGGCCTGTGCGTGCCGGAATGCGGTACGAGATCCGCCACCGCGATGCCGTTGCGCGTCACCACAAAACTCTCGCCCGCCTCCACACGGTCGACGATCTGCGTGTTGTTGTTCCGCAACTCGCGCTGCGCGATCCGGGTGGCCATGACGTCAGCGTAGCAAGTATGTAGCACGCTTGTAGCTCAGCCTCACTACCGCAGGGCGTCGGCGATGAGGGAGGCGACGGTGCGGTGGGAGAGGCCGCCGAGCTGGGTGAGCTGGGTGATGCAGGAGAAACCGTCCATGGCAACGACTACCGGCGCGCCGCCTGCCCCGTCCGTGCCGGCCTCGCGGTCGCGGTCTGCGGCGGTCTCTGCGTCGGTGGCAGCGTCGATGGCTTCGTGCAGCTTGGGTAGCCAGTGGTCGCGGGCGATCTTCTGGGAGATGGGGGCGGTGGTCGCGGCGAAGCCGTAAGAGCCGGCGAGGCCGCAGCAGCCAGCGTCCAGGGTGGTGGGCCGGTACCCGAGGCGGCGCAGCACCAGCTCGTCGGCGGCGGTGCCGACCGACGCGCGGCCCTGGCAGTGCGGGTGGACGATGACGGCGCCCCGGTCCGGCGCCGTGTGGCCCTCGAAGCCGCCGTCATCTCCGTTGGCTGTTCGCGGGGGGGCGGCCCCGGTGGCCAGCAGGTGTTCGGACAGGGACCGGGCCAGCCCGGCCAGCCGCTTGGCGCGGGGATCATCCGCCAGGAGGTTGGGCAGCTCGTCGCGGAATGAGGACAGACAGCTCGGCTCGGGGACCACTACGGGGATACCGCGGGAGGTGAACGGGTCGAGGATATCCAGCACGCCGCGCAGCGACTTGCGCGCGCGATCGAGCATGCCGGGGTCGAACAGGGTGCGGCCGCAGCAGGCCCACTCGCGCGGGACGTGCACCGTTTCGCCGGCCGCGGCGAGCGCCGCCGCCACATCGGCGCCCAGATCGGGATCGAACGCATTGGTGAACGTGTCCGGCCACAGCACCACGGTCGCGGCATCCGGTTGGTAGAGCGCCTTGGCGGTGTCGGTCTGCCGGAACGGCACGCGCGCGAACTCGGGTGCGGGCCGAGAGACCGTCACCCCGGCGGCCTTGCGCAGCAGCGTGCCGATGCCGGGCATCTGCAGCGCGCCGGTGGCGAGCCGCGGCATGCGGGTTGCCAGCCGCGCCGTCCACGGCAGCAGCCCCAGCGCGTACATCTCGCGCGGGCGCCGCCGGCCTTGGTAGTAGTGATAGTTGAACTCGGCCTTATAGGTGGCCATGTCGACGCCGGTGGGGCAGTCCACCTTGCAGCCCTTGCAGGACAGGCACAGCTCCAGCGACTCGTGCACGTCCTCGTTGCGCCAGGTGTCCGGGGTGGTTTCGCCCTGGAACATCTCGACCAGCATCTTGGCTCGGCCGCGGGTGGAGTGCCGCTCGTCGCGGGTCGCCCGGTAGGACGGGCACATCACCCCGGAATCGTCGCGCCGGCAGCGGCCCACCCCGACGCACCGCTCGGCCGCCGTCTGCAGCGAGCCTCCGTCGGCCTTGAAGGCGAACGCCGTGTCGGCGGCCATCGGGGCGAGCCGGTACTCCGGCCCGTAGCGCAGGTTCGTGTCCAGCGGGTACGGGTCCACCAGCTTGCCCGGGTTCAGGATGCCCTTCGGGTCGAACAGGGACTTGACCGTCCGGAACGCCTCGATGATCTCCGGGCCGAACATGCGGGAGAGCAGTTCGCCGCGTGCCTGCCCGTCGCCGTGCTCCCCGGAGATCGACCCGCCGAGCTCGGCGACCAGATCGGCCGCCTCCTCGAGGAACCGGCGGAAGGTGACCAGGCCGGCCACCGTGTGCAGGTCGAACGGGTTCCGGGTGTGCACGCAGCCCTGTCCGAAATGCCCGTACCACGCGCCGTTGTAGCCGTACCGGCCCCACATCGCCGTCATCCGCCGCAGGTACTCGCCGAGCCGCTCCGGGGGAACCGCCGCATCCTCCCAGCCCTCGTGGTTCGGCGGCCCGTCCAGCGGGATGGCGGTCGCGGCCAGCCCCGACGCGCGCACCTCCCACACCGCTTTCACCTCGCGCGGATCGTCGATGCGTTTCGCGTGCACCGATTCCGGCAGCCCAGCCATGAACTCGGCGGTGCGCCGCTCGGCGACATCCTTGTCGTCGTCACCGATCTCGGCGAGCAGCCAACCCCGACCGGGTGGCAACAGGGCGATCCCGTCGGTGTTCAATCCGCGGGCCGCGGACTGGCCGGTGAGCGTGTCGTCCAAACCCTCGAGCCCCAGCAGCCCGAACGCCACGAGCGAGGGCACGGCATCCGCGGCCTGGAAGATGTCGGGGTAACCGAGTATGACGAGGTTCCGGTGCCGGGGTGATGTCGCCAGGTCCAGCTCCGCCTCGACGGTCAGCGCCAGGGTCGATTCCGATCCGACCAACAGGCGCGCCAGGTTCAGCGGTGCGCCGGGCAGGATCTGATCAAGGTTGTAGCCCGACACGCGGCGGGGGATGTCCGGGAACTGTTCCCGGACCTTCTCGCCGTATCGGCGGCCGGTCTCCCTGAGGCCGCCCAGGATGCGAGCCAGGGTGCCGCCCTCGGCGACCACGGCGCGGTAGTCCTCGTCGTCGTAGGAGCCGACCCACAGGTCCTCGCCGTCGGCTGTGACGATGCGCAGCCGCCGCACGTTGTCGACGGTCTTGCCCGCGTACAGCGCATGCGTGCCGCACGAGTTGTTGCCGATCATCCCGCCGAGCGTGCACCACGCATGCGTCGCCGGATCGGGGCCGAAGGTGAGTCCGTGTACCTCGGCCGCCGCGCGCAGATCGTCGAGCACCACCCCCGGCTGCACCCGCGCCACGCGCCGCTCCGGATCGATCTGCAGGATCTTGTTCATATATCGCGAGAAGTCCAGCACCACACCGACATTCACCGTCTGGCCGGCCAGCCCGGTGCCCGCGCCGCGACCTAGCACCGGCGCCCCCGCCGCTGCGCACAAGGCGACCACAGCAGCCACATCGGACGCGTCACGCGGGAAGACCACACCCAGCGGGACCTGCCGGTAGTTCGACGAATCCGTCGCATACACGGCGCGCGCGGCCGACGAGAAATCGACATCGCCGCGCACCGCCTCGGTGAGCCGATCCGCCAGCAACAGCCGATCCGCAGGGGTGACGCGGGACCGGTCGACCCGGGTTCCCGGTGCGGCGGTGATCGTCACAGCGATGCCTCCTCGCGCATGCCCCGTCGTGGGTTTTGACGCTACCGGGCAGGTGACCGGCGCCCGCGGTCCGGGTACCCTGGGGAGCCGTAGCTGTTCCAGCGCGGTGTCCTATGCGGTGTTCACAGTGCCGTGTTCGATGGCCACTATTCGATGGGCACGGATCGCTGTGGATCGCCGTCGTCGGATCTCCGGCCGGAAGGGAGCTGACCTGTGAAGCGTTGGCATTACTTCACCGCCGGTCTGGCGCTCGGCGTCGCCGCGAGCCGCCGGACGCGGCGCGCGAAGGAGGCGGCACGCGCGGCGTTGGCCGCCAAGTTCACTCCGTCGGCCATCGCGGCCGACATCGCCGACGGCATCGCGGAAATCGGCAACGCGGTGGGCTCCTTCGCCGCCGACGTGCGGATGGGCGCCGTGAACCGGCGGGCCGCCTACCGGCCGATGATCAACGGCGCGAACGGCTCCGTCGTGATGGTGCCTCCCGAACAGATTCGAGAACTCGACGATCTGCGATCAGCAGCGAACACCGTCATAGGCGGTCGGACGTCGCTCGGCGAGGAATCGGCACAGCGGTAACGACACTGCTGTCACGACACCGCGCGCACACCCGATTCGAGGGTCCGGCCGCGGGCGCGGCACACTGGTACGGCCCGTCTTGAGAATTGTCACGTCCCCGAAAATGTGACGGAAATAAGGACATGTATGGAGACCCACGAGATACGCCGCCGGTTCCTGGACCACTTCGAGAAGGCCGGGCACACGGTGGTTCCGTCGGCGTCGCTCATCAGCCAGGACCCGACGGTCTTGTTCACGATCGCGGGCATGGCGCCATTCAAGCCATACTTCCTCGGCCAGGCGACGCCGCCGTTCTCGCGCGCCACCAGCGTGCAGAAGTGTGTGCGGACGCTGGATATCGACAACGTGGGCATCACCACCCGGCACAACACGTTCTTCCAGATGGCCGGGAACTTCTCGTTCGGTGACTACTTCAAGGAAGGCGCTATCCGGCACGCCTGGGAGCTGGTGACCTCGAGCGTCGATGACGGCGGGTACGGATTCGATCCGGAGCGCATCTGGGCGACCGTATACGAGAACGACGACGAGGCGTTCGAGCTGTGGCGGTCGATCGCGGGGCTGCCGGCCGAGCGGATCCAGCGTCGCGACGGCCACGACAACTATTGGGACATGGGCGTTCCCGGCCCGGGCGGGCCTTGCTCGGAGATCTACTACGACCGCGGTCCTGATTACGGGATCGAGGGCGGTCCGGTCGCGGACGAGGACCGTTACCTGGAGATCTGGAACCTCGTCTTCATGCAGGACGTGCGGGGCGAGCAGAGCCCGAAGGACGGATACCCGCCGGTCGGCTCGCTGCCGAAGAAAAACATCGACACCGGGCTCGGCGTGGAGCGCGTCGCATTCCTGCTGCAGGGCGTGGACAACGTCTATGAGACGGACCTCCTGCGCCCGATCATCACCACTGCGGAGGCGTTATCCGGGCGGGTCTATGGCCGCGAGCACGCGGACGACGTGCGGTTCCGGGTGATCGCCGACCACCTCCGATCCGGCATCATGCTGATCGGCGACGGGGTGACGCCGTCCAATGACGGGCGGGGCTATGTACTGCGCCGCCTGTTGCGCCGGACCATCAGATCCGCGCGACTGCTGGGCGTCGAGAAGCCGGTGATGCCGACGCTTGCCGCCGTGGTCCGCGACCTGATGAGCGAGTCGTACCCCGAGCTCGCGACCGACTTCGCTCGCATCGAGAGCGTTGCCGCGGCGGAGGAGACGGCGTTCTTGAAGACGCTGTCGTCTGGGTCGAGGTTGTTCGATCAGGCCGCGGCCGAGACGAAGGCGGCGGGTGTTTCCGTCGTCTCCGGGGATACGGCGTTCACGCTGCACGACACGCACGGATTCCCGATCGATCTCACCCTGGAGATGGCGGCCGAGGCGGGGCTCACCGTGGACACCGAGGGTTTCCGTGCGCTGATGGACGAGCAGAAGGCGCGGGCGCGCGCCGATGCCCGGGCCCGCAAAGGTGGTTTCGGCAATCTAACAGTGTACCGGGAGCTGCTGGATACGTCCGGCCCGACGGAGTTCACCGGATACGCGGAACTTCAGTCTGAAGGAACCATCCGCGGGCTGATCCGCGACGGGTCACGGATCGCCGCGGCCGGTGAGGGCGAGACCGTGGAGGTGGTCCTCGATCGGACACCGCTCTATGCCGAGTCGGGCGGCCAGGAGTCGGACGCGGGCATCATCCTCTCGGACGGCAGTTCTGCTGAGGTCATCGATGTGCAGAAGGTGAACCGCAAACTGTGGGTGCACCAGGTGCGGATCACGGCTGGCGAGCTGCGCGAGGGCGCGGCGGTGCTCGCCAAGGTGGACCCCGAGTGGCGGGTCGGGGCCAGGCAGGCGCACTCGGGGACGCACGTCATTCACGCGGCGCTGCGGCAGGTGCTCGGGCCGCGGGCGCTGCAGTCGGGCTCCTACAACAAGCCCGGCTACCTGCGCCTGGACTTCGCCTGGAACTCGGCTCTCTCGGACGCGACTCGTAACGAGATCGAGGAGGTCGCGAACCTGGCCGTGCGGAAGGATCTGCCGGTCGCGGTCCGCTACGCCTCACTCCCGGAGGCGAAGGCGCAGGGTGCGATCGCGCTGTTCGGTGAGACGTACGACGAGACCGTGCGCATCGTCGAGATCGGTGGGCCGTGGTCGATCGAGCTGTGCGGGGGAACCCACGTCGAGCACTCCAGTCAGATCGGCCCGCTGTCGGTGATCGGGGAGAGCTCCGTCGGGTCCGGCCTGCGACGCATCGAGGCCTATGTCGGCATGGACGCGATGCGGCAGTTGGCGACGGAGCGCGCCCTGCTGGCGCAGATCGCCGACCAGCTCAAGGTCCCGCCGGCGGAACTGCCACACCGGGTGGCGGACATCGTGGAGCGGCTGCGCGCTGCCGAGAAGGAACTCGAACGGCTGCATGCCGCATCCGTGCTCGCGACCGCCGCCACCCTCGTTGAGGGCGCGCAGACCGTGAACGGCGTGGCGTTGGTCGCCGAGACGCTCGACGGCGGCCTGTCCGGGGCGGATCTTCGTGCGCTCGCGACGGACGTGCGGGGCCGGTTCGGTGCCCGCCCTGCCGTCGTCGCCTTGTTCGCGACGGGTGCCGGGCCGGCCGTGTCGTTCGCCGTCGCCTGCACACCGGCCGCCGTCGCAGCCGGCTTGGACGCGGGAGACCTGGTGAAGTCCTTCGCCGCCGCGGTCGATGGACGTGGCGGCGGCCGGTCGGATCTGGCGCAGGGCGGCGGTGCCGCCGCGTCGGGAGTACCGGCTGCCGTCGCCGCGTTGACGGCCGTGGTGGCGGGGACCAGTCCTCGGTGATGCCCGCTCCCAGCAGCGACACGCCGCGCTACGGTGTGCGGTTGGGCGTCGACGTCGGTACCGTGCGTGTCGGGGTCGCGGTCAGTGACCCCGAGGGCATCCTGGCGACGCCGGTCGTGACATTGGCGCGCGACGAGGCGGCCGGCCGGGATATCGACGAGCTGGTGGCCATGGTTGCCGACCGGGATGTGGTGGAGGTCGCGGTGGGCCTGCCGAAGATGCTGCGCGGTGCCGACGGTGTCGCCGCGCACGCGGCGCGGCGCTACGCGGCGACCCTGGCCGATCGGATCGCGCCGGTGCCGGTGGTTCTGGTGGACGAGCGCCTGACCAGCGTGCAGGCGAATCGGATCTTCGACGATCGGAAGGTCTCGGCGAAGGCGCGGCGCGCTGTTGTCGATCAACTCGCCGCCGTCACGATCCTGCAGGCGCGACTGGATGCCCTGCGCAGCACGGGCCGGGCCCGTGGGTAGCCATCGATTCCCGGACGACGACGCAACCGATGGGCGACCGGACCACGATCTCGTGGACGTGCCCGTCGGTCACTCGGATGCGGCCGATGACGGCGACGGGTCGGTCGACCACTTCGGACTGTTCGATGGCGACCCGGGCGACGCCGGCCCGGGCGCTGACCACGGTGGTGCTCACGGTGAACCGGCCAACGAGGTGGACCTCACACACCTGCGGGAGGTGCTCGCCGGTCGCCGACAACCGGACGCCGGGACCGAACCCGGGCATCGTGCGCGCCACGAGGTGCCGGCGGAACGTCGACCTGGGCGGCCCCGGCGCCGCCATCGGGTTCGCTCCACGATCCTCGCGCTGATCGTCATGATGCTCATCGCCGGCGGGGCGGTGGCCGGCGTCCTCTACTGGCGACACAGCACGGCCGCGCCGATCGACTGGGCGGGCACCGGGCCGTCCACGGTCGTGGTGCGCGTCCATCCGGCCGACGGGCTCAGCGACGTCGCCCAGACGCTTGTTGGCGCGGGCGTCGTGGCCAACGCGAAATACTTCGTGACGGTCGCATCGGACGACGGGCGGCTCAGCGGTCTGCAGCCCGGTTACTACCGCGTGCACCAGCATTCCGCTGCCCAGGTGGTGGTGGGTGAGCTCGCAGACAAGAACAACCGGCTCGGCCAGATGCGGGTGATCCCCGGTCAGACGCTGGCCGACAGAACCGCCGTGTCGCCCACCGGCGCGAAATCCGTGAAGCAGGGGATCCTGTCTGCCATCGCCGCCGCATGTGTGCCGACCGACGGCCAGGGGTCCTGCTTCTCAGTGGACGACCTGTGGAAGGTCGAGGAGACGGCGAGCCCGAGCGACCTGAACGTCGTCGGGTGGGCCGTGGACGACGTCACCAAGGCGCCGGACGCACGTCGGCGCCTGGAGGGATTGATCCTGCCCGGGGACTACACCATCCCCCCCGGGTCGACCGCACAGCAGGCGTTGACGGCCGTCGTCAGTGCCTCGGCGGCGCAATGGAACACCACCGGCATCGTGGCCGCGGCGAACGCGCGGCATCTGACTCCGTACGAGTTGGCAACCGTCGCATCGCTGGTCCAGGCGGAGGCGATCGGCCCGGACATGAGCAAGGTCGCCCGGGTGATCTACAACCGGCTGGCGGACGGCATGAAGCTGGAGTTCGACTCCACCGTGAACTACGGCCTCAACCGCACCCAGATCTCCACCGACAAATCCGAACGGCTGGATGCCGCCAATCTCTACAGCACCTATGCGCACGCCGGGCTCACCCCCACGCCGATCGGGGCCCCGGGACCGCAGGCACTAGACGCGGCGGACGACCCGGCGACCGGAACCTGGCTGTACTTCGTCGCCGTGGATTTGGACGGCAACTCGTGCTTCTCCACCACGATCGAGCAGCACGAGGCCTGTATCGCCGAGGCCCGCAAGAACGGAGTCTTCGGGTAGATGGCCGGCGTCTGCGCTACCAATGCGACCACTAACGAGATCACCAGCCGAACCGCTGGAAGAGCCGCGGTACTTGGCTCCCCGATCGGCCATTCGCTGTCCCCAGTGCTGTACCGGGCCGGCTTCGCCGCCGCCGGGTTGTCCGGTTGGTCGTTCGACGCCATCGAGTGTGACGGCGCCCGGCTGCCGGGCCTGATCGCCGAACTAGGCCCCGAGTGGGCCGGTTTCGCGGTGACGATGCCCGGGAAACAGGCCGCGGCCGAGTTCGCAACCGGCCGGTCGGCTCGCGTCGACGCGCTGGGCGTCGCGAATACGCTGATCCGCCGCGGCGACGGCTGGTGGGCGGAGAACACGGATGTGGACGGCGTGCGCGGCGCGCTTCAGGCCGCGGGTGTGACGCCGTCCGGCCCGGTCCTCCTGATCGGCGGCGGCGGCACGGCACGGGCCGTGGTGGCGGCGCTCGCCGAGATGGTGTGGAACGGACCACTCGTGGTTGCCGGGCGGAGGCCCGCGAGCAGCGTCATCGTCGTCGACCTCGCACGACGATACGGACTGCCGGTTCGCGCGATTGGCCTGTCCGTCGATGAGATCGCCGCGGTGGCAACGGAATCGGCGCTGGCCGTGGCGGCGGTCCCAGCCGGTGCCGCGGATCACCTCGCGGGCGCCCTCGCGCGGGTACCGGCACTGTTCGACGTCATCTATCACCCGTGGCCCACGCCGCTCGCCGCAGTCGGCACAGCAGGACGGATCACCATTACGGGGCTGGACATGCTGCTGCACCAAGCCCTACGCCAATTCGAGCTGGTAACCGGTGTGCGAGCGCCGGCCGATGCGATGCGCGCGGCGCTGCGAAAAGCCGTCGGAACGGACCCGACACTGCCGGTGTGACGGGCGCTGCGGGTCGCGGCTGCTAGTACGCTTCACGCAGTGTGGCGGCCCGGGATCACGGCGCCGCCGACGGTGACAGCGGAGTGGAAGGGACCGGCGCGACGTGCATCTGAAGTCCCTCACGCTCAAGGGCTTCAAGTCGTTCGCATCGTCGACGACACTGCGCTTCGAGCCGGGCATCACGGCCATCGTGGGCCCGAACGGGTCCGGGAAGTCGAACGTTGCCGACGCTATGGCCTGGGTGCTCGGCGAACAGGGCGCGAAGGCGCTGCGCGGCGGAAAGATGGACGACGTCATCTTCGCGGGCACCGCCGGGCGGCCGCCGCTGGGTCGCGCCGAGGTCACGCTGACGATCGACAACCGTGACGGCGCCTTGCCGATCGATTATGACGAGGTGTCGATCACCCGGCGCATGTTCCGCGACGGGGCCGGTGAGTACGAGATCAACGGCAAGGCGTGCCGGCTGCTCGACATCCAGGAACTGCTGTCGGACTCCGGCATCGGCCGCGAGATGCACGTGATCGTGAGCCAGGGGCATCTGGATTCGGTGCTGTCGGCCCGGCCGGAGGACCGGCGTGCGTTCATCGAAGAGGCGGCGGGCGTCCTCAAGCATCGCAAGCGCAAGGAGAAGGCGCTGCGCAAGCTCGACGCGATGCAGGCCAACCTGACCCGGCTGACGGACCTTACCGCCGAACTGCGACGCCAGCTCGGCCCACTGGGGCGGCAGGCCGAGGTCGCGCGCCGCGCGGCCGGTGTGCAAGCCGATCTGCGTGATGCCAAGCTGCGACTGCTGGCGGACGATGTCGCCGCGCTGCAGACCGATATCGCGGCGGACGCCGAAGCGCAGCAGGCCGCCGAGCAGCATCGTGCCGCGGTGCAACGGGAACTCGAGCAGGCGACCGCGGCCGGAGAGGCAGCGGCCGCGGCTCTCGCGGCCGCCGCACCTGCGCTGACCTCGGCGCAGAACGCACATTTCGCGCTCTCGGCCCTCGCCGAGCGATTCCGCGGAACGATCTCCCTGGCCGAGGAACGCGCCCGGAATCTTGCGGTGCCGATCACCGCCGCCCACTCGGGACGCGATGCCGACGAACTCGACGCCGAAGCCGAGCGTGCCGCCGAGGACCAGGTCGAAAAGGACCGTGCCGTCGATTCGGCCCGCGCGTCGCTGGCCGCCGCCGTGGCCAGGCGCACCGAACGGGAAGCGGCGCTGGCCGCCGCGGAGGCGGAGCTGGTCGCGGCCTCGCGCGCGCTAGCCGATCGGCGTGAGGGATTGGCCCGGCTGGCGGGGAAAGTCGGCAGCGCGCGCTCCCGGCTCGCCGCCGGTCAGGACGAGATCGAGCGGCTCGCGATCGCTATCAGCGAGGCGGCTGATCGTGCCGCCCGAGCTCGCGCCGAGTTCGACGAGCTGCGTGGTTCCATCGGCGTCCTCGACTCCTCCGAGGTCGGACTCGA
The DNA here is from genome assembly GCA_017848755.1 of Nakamurella sp. GTDB lineage: Bacteria > Actinomycetota > Actinomycetes > Mycobacteriales > Nakamurellaceae > Nakamurella. The sequence goes on from JAFIHI010000012.1 coordinate 17,543, forward strand.
CGAGATCCACGAAGCGGCTGCCGCCGCGGCGGCAGCGGCGGAGGCGCGGGTCGCCGAGTTGACCGAGGAGCAGCGCGACGCGAGCTCACGACAGAGCAGCCTGCGCGCGCGGGTAGAAGCCCTGTCACTCGGCCTTGATCGCCGCGACGCGGCGGGCGCATTGTTGTCCGCGGAACTGCCGGGGATGCTCGGCTCCGTGTCGACCGTGCTCGACGTGGCGGCTGGTGCTGAGGCGGCGATCGCTGCCGCGTTGGGGCCGGTCGCCGACGCGGTCGCGGCCGTGGACCTTCCCGCCGCCGCCGCGGCGAGGGATCTGCTGAAGAGGTCCGAGGCCGGCCGCGCCGGACTGCTGGTAGGCGGCGCACTGCCCCGCGAGCCCGCTGCGCGAGACGGGGCGCCGCCCGGTGCACGGTGGGCATTGGATCTGGTGCAGGCGCCCGAGGTGCTCCGTGGCGCCCTGACCAGGCTCTTAGCCGATGTGGTGGTCGTCGATGACATCGCCGCCGCCCGAGCGGTGGTCGGCGCGCACCCCGAGCTGACCGCGGTGACCATCGACGGCGACGTGATCAGCCCGATCTGGGCGTTCGGCGGTAGCCGCGGCCGGCAGTCCGTCATCGAGATCCAGGCAGCCGTCGACGAGGCGGAAGGCGATCTCGCCGCGGTCACGGCGCGTCTTGCCGAGATCGATGCGCACCTGGTGGGCGCCCGGGCGGAGGCGCAGGCGCGCGCCGCCGAGGCCGAACGGTCCCTGGGCGCGCTCTACGAATCCGACGCGCGGATCGCTGCCGTGTCCGAGCAACTCGCCGCGCTCGGCGGAATCGCGAAGTCTGCGGAGGCGGAAACCGACCGGCTGGCGGAACGGCGCCGCGCCGCGGAAGCCGCCCAGGACGAGATCCGAGCGCAGGTGAGCGATCTCGAGGCACGGCTCGCTGCGGTGGAATCCGAAGACGTGCCGAGCGATCCCGACCCGTCTCGGCGCGACGGACTCGCTGCGAGGCTGGCCGAGGACCGCCAGGCGGAGGTCGAGGCACGTCTCGCACTGCGCACGGCCGAGGAGCGTGCCCGGGCGACCGCCGGCACCGCCGACCGGCTCCGTCGAGCCGCGCAGGCCGAGCGGGAAGCGCGAAGCAGCGCCGAACAGGCGGCGATTCGCCGCGCCGCGGCCGCACGACTGGCGGAGCGCGTCGTCGCCGTCGCTCGCGCAGTTTCCGAGCGGTTGACGGCATCCGTGGCAGCTGCGGCGGCAGCGCGCGCAGCGGCCGAGACGCGCCGGGCCGAAGCCGACGAAGCGGCCGCGAACGCGAGGCAGGCCCTGGCGACATTGCAGGCACAGTGGGAATCGCTCACCGATTCGGTCCACGCGACCGACCTGCTCAGGGCACAGCGCAGGCTTCGACTCGACCAGCTCGAGCAGACCGCGTCGACGGACTACGCGATGAACATCTCCGACCTGTTGGCCGAGTTCGGCCCGCAGGTCCCCGTGCCGCCCTCGGCCGCCGAAATCGCCGAATACGAGGCGGCCAGGGACAGCGGCGAACCAGTGAGTGCACCGGTCGCGATGCCGTTCGATCGCGCGTCCACCGAACGGCGCGCGCAGCGGGCGGAACGCGACTTGGGCGCGCTGGGCAAGGTGAACCCGCTCGCGCTGGAGGAGTTCACCGCCATGGAAGAGCGGCACGCATTCCTGGCCACCCAACTCGAGGATCTGCGCACCACCCGCAAGGACCTGCTCGCCGTCGTCGCCGAGGTCGACGACAAGATCCTCGCGCTTTTCACCGACGCTTACCGCGACGTCGCGGCCGAGTTCCGGACCGTCTTCGCCGCACTGTTCCCCGGTGGGGAGGGCGAACTGCACCTCACCGACCCGGAGGACATGCTGGCGACCGGGGTCGACGTGACCGCGCGGCCTCCCGGCAAGAAGGTCAAGCGGTTGTCGCTGCTGTCGGGTGGCGAGAGGTCGCTGGTCGCCGTTGCCATGCTGGTCGCCATCTTCCGTGCCCGCCCAAGCCCGTTCTACGTGCTCGACGAGGTCGAGGCCGCACTCGACGAGGTGAACCTGGGTCGGCTGGTCGGCCTGCTGCACGAACTGCGGAATTCCTCACAGCTCCTCGTCATCACCCACCAGAAATACACGATGGAGGCCGCCGACACGCTCTATGGCGTCTCGATGCAGGGCGACGGGATCAGCCAGGTCATCAGCCAACGCATCCGCGCAGGCGGCGAGGCCGACGGCCGGCCCACCGGCCTGTCGAACGGTTCCGCGGACCCGGTGCTGGCGGGGCGTGCCGAGGCGCCCGTACCTGCCGCGCAAGCGGAAACGTGATCAATACGACATGAGACATGCGGGCCGTGCCGGTCCGTCGAGTTGCCGAACGCGCGGGCGCGGTCGATAGTTCTCTCGGGCGCGCACCGAGGATTACCAGCGCCCGCCACCCGGCTGGGTCGCCGGAAGGGTGAGGGTCGATGATGAGACGGTCGAAGGGCCGCAGGCTCATGGGCCGCCCGTCCCCGGCGCCGCGCCGTGCGGCCGCAAGACCTCAGACAGACCGATAGCAGTAGCCGACCGCGAACGGTTCGGCGCCGACCCGGCCGGTGGGCCGACAACGAGGGCGTGAAGTAGATGGTCCAAGCAAAGGCACCCTTCGGAGTGGATGCGCCGGGACGCGCCTCCGTCGGCAAGCGCACCCTGCGCACCGATCGGTGGTGGTACCAGCCGAACGCCACCGCGGTCCTGCTCACCATCTGGGTCGCCTATGCGACGGTCCGGGTGTTCTGGCGCCAGTACTACTTCGCCGCCGAGTACGACTATCTGTCGCCGTTCACCTCGCCATGCGTGTCGGCCAGCTGCGCCCCGGGCTCCAGCTCGCTCGGCGTCTGGTTCGGCACGTTCCCGGTGTTCCTGCCCTACGCGATCATTACGCTTGTCTTCCTGCTCGGCTTCCGCACCACGTGCTACTACTACCGCAAGGCCTACTACCGGGCCTTCGCGCGCACGCCGAGCGCCTGCGCCGTGCCGGAACCGCACAAGCGGTACCACGGCGAGACGCGTTTCCCGCTGATCATCCAGAACGCGCACCGCTACTTCTTCTACGTCGCGGTCCTCATCTCGCTGGTCAACACGTATGACGTGATCCACTCGCTGTTCCACGGCATCGGCCTGGGCACCCTGATCATGGCCGCGAACGTGGTTCTGCTCTGGGCCTACACGCTGGGATGCCACGCGTGCCGGCACGCCATCGGCGGCCAACTGAGGCACTTCTCCAAGCACCCCCTCCGGTACAAGATGTGGAAGGGCGTCAGCAAGCTCACCAACAAGCACATGCAGTTCACAGGGACAACGCTCGGCACCCTCATGTTCACCGACTGGTACGTCTGGATGCTCTCCGCGAAGGTGTTCGCGGACCCGTTCTACATCCACTTCTAAAGCCCGATCTCACCCACGCCGACGAAGGAATTGCGCCACGCCATGACATCTGCAACGACTCCGCCCGCTGCGTCGGCAGCGCCACCGATGGGGCAGCCGACGATCACCCGGCACTCCTCCGACATCCTGATCATCGGCGCCGGCGGAGCGGGACTGCGTGCGGCGATCGCCGCCCGTGAGGCCGGCAAGACCGTCACCATCGTGTGCAAGTCCCTGTTCGGCAAGGCGCACACGGTGATGGCCGAGGGCGGCATGGCCGCGGCCATGGGCAACGTGAACCCGCACGACAACTGGCAGGTGCACTTCCGCGACACGATGCGCGGCGGCAAGTTCATGTCGCACCCGCGGATGGCCGAGTTGCACGCCAAGGAATCACCGATGCGGGTGTGGGAGCTGGAGACCTACGGCGCCCTGTTCGACCGCACGCCGGAGGGAAAGATCAGCCAGCGGAACTTCGGCGGCCACGAATACCCGCGGCTCGCGCACGTCGGCGACCGCACCGGCCTCGAACTCATCAGAACGCTGCAACAGAAGGTCACCTCGTTGCAGCAGGACGACAAGAAGGCCACCGGCGACGCCGAGTCAGGCATCAAGGTGTTCGCCGAAACGACGATCATCCGGCTGTTGATGCGTGACGGTCGCATCGGCGGTGCCTTCGGCTATCAGCGGGCGACCGGGGACTTCTTCTCCTTCACCGCAGCGGCCGTGATCATCGCGACCGGGGGGCTCGGCAAGACCTTCAAGGTCACCTCCAACTCGTGGGAGTCCACCGGCGATGGTTTGGCGATCGCGCTGCGCGCCGGAGCCACAGCGATCAATATGGAGTTCGTCCAGTTCCACCCGACCGGGATGATGTGGCCGCCGTCGGTGCGCGGGGTGCTGGTGACCGAGTCGGTCCGCGGCGACGGCGGCGTGCTGCGCAACTCCGAGGGCAAACGGTTCATGTTCAACTACGTCCCTGAGGTTTTCCGCAACCAATACGCGACCACCGAGGAGGAGGGCGACCGCTGGTACACCGACCCGGACCACAACAAGCGGCCGCCGGAACTGCTGCCGCGCGACGAAGTCGCCCGGGCGATCAACGCCGAGGTCAAGGCCGGCCGCGGCTCACCGCACGGCGGCGTCTTCCTGGACATCGGTTCCCGGCGCAGCGAGGAGTTCATCCGCCGTCGTCTGCCGTCGATGTATCACCAATTCAAGCAGCTCGCCGACGTCGACATCACCAAGGAGCCGATGGAGGTCGGCCCGACCGGCCATTACGCCATGGGCGGCCTGGAGGTCGACCCGGACACGCAGGCCACCAACATTCCCGGCATGTTCTGCGCCGGTGAGGCATCGGGCGGTCTGCACGGGTCGAACCGGCTCGGCGGAAACTCGTTGTCGGATCTCGCGGTCTTCGGCAAACGCGCCGGAGATGCTGCCGTCGCATTCGTCGACGAGCACGGTCACCAGACGCCGAGATTCTCCGATGACGAACTGCAGGCCTATGCGCAGGAAGCGCTGGAGCCGTTCCGCCACGCCGGCGATCCCGGCTACGAGAACGCCTACGACATCCACCGTGCGCTGCAGGAGATGATGTTCTCCCTGGTCGGCATCATTCGCACCGAGGACGAGATGCGCCAGGCGCTCGCGGAGCTCGACAAGCTCGACGAACGCGCCAAGAAGCTCAAAGCCGAGGGACCCATCGCGTTCAATCCCGGATGGCATCTGTGCTTCGATGTGCAGAACATGTTGCTCCTCGGTCGGTGCATCGCCAATGCGGCCCTGCTACGCCAGGAGTCACGCGGCGGCCACACCCGCAACGACTTCCCGACGATGGACCCCGAGTGGCGCCGCACGCTGCTCGAGTGCTCGCTCGATGGTGACACCGTCAAGGTCGTTCGGATCCCCGGCCCGAAGGTCGCGCCCGAGCTCATGGCCCTGTTCGACCGGCACGAACTCGAGAAGTACTTCACCGAGGAAGAGATCGACGAGGCCGAGGCGGCCAACCGGGCGGGCGGGGCTGCCGTGGCGATGGGCGAAGGAGAATAGACGATGGGGTATACCGCACACTTCAGGGTATGGCGCGGCGACGCCAACGGGGGCGGCCTCGTCGACTACGACGTCGAGGTGAACCCGGGCGAGGTCGTCCTCGATGTGATCCACCGCATCCAGGCCGAGCAGGCGGGGGATCTCGCCGTGCGCTGGAACTGCAAGGCCGGCAAATGCGGCTCCTGTTCGATGGAGATCAACGGCTATCCGCGCCTGGCGTGCATGACGCGGATGAGCATCTACCGTCAGGACGAGATCATCAACGTGACCCCGATGCGCACCTTCCCGGTCATCAAGGATCTCGTCACCGATGTGTCCTTCAACTTCGAGAAGCTGCTGTCCATACCGGCTTTCGCGCCACCGCCCGGTCTTCAGCCCGGTGAGTACCGGATGCAGCAGGAGGATGTCGAGCGGAGCCAGGAGTTCCGCAAGTGCATCGAGTGCTTCCTGTGCCAGGACGTGTGCCACGTGATCCGCGACCACGAGGAGAACAAGAAGCAGTTCGCCGGACCGCGCATGTTCATCCGCCTGGCGGAGTTGGACATGCACCCGCTCGACGTGGCGGACCGTGAGATCGCCGCGCAGGAGGATTTCGGGCTCGGCTTCTGCAACATCACCAAGTGCTGCACCGAGGTCTGCCCGGCGGGCATCAAGATCACCGACAACGCCATCATCCCGATGAAGGAGCGCGTGGTCGACCGCAAGTACGATCCGCTGCCGTTCTGGCGGCGCCGCCGCCGCGTGGAAGAGCGCGCGTCCGCCCAATAGGGTCACCGCATATGACGTAGCTCGGGACTCAGCCCAGAACTACGTCATATGCGTTTCTGGGCTTGTCCCGAAGGAGCGCGCTGCCTAGAGGTCGTAGTAGAGGGCGAATTCGTACGGGTGCGGGCGCAGCCGGATGGGCTCGATCTCGTCGGTGCGCTTCAACCGGATCCACATGTCGATCAGGTCCTGCGTGAAGACGCCGCCTTCGAGCAGGTAGCCGTGGTCTTCCTCGAGGCGGGTGATCACCTCGTCCAGCGAGGCCGGCGTCTGCGTCACGTCGGCCGCCTCGTCGGGCGGCAACTCGTAGAGGTCCTTGTCGATCGGCTCCGGCGGCTCGATGCGATTGCGCACCCCGTCCAGGCCCGCCATGAGTTGCGCGGCGAACGCCAGATAAGGATTGGACGACGGGTCCGGGCAGCGGAACTCGATCCGCTTGGCCTTCGGGCTGGTGCCGGTGAGCGGGATGCGGATGCACGCCGAGCGGTTGCGCGACGAGTACACCAGGTTCACCGGCGCCTCGTAACCGGGCACCAGCCGCCGGTACGAGTTGACCGTTGGGTTGGTGAACGCGAGCAGGCTCGGCGCGTGATGCAGGATGCCGCCGATGTAGTGCCGCGCCATGTCCGACAGGCCGCCGTAGCCGGTCTCGTCATAGAACAGCGGCGAACCACCCGCCCACAGCGACTGGTGGCAGTGCATCCCAGAACCGTTGTCCCCCAACAGAGGTTTCGGCATGAACGTCACCGACTTGCCCGCCGCCCACGCCGTGTTCTTCACGATGTACTTGAACAGCATCAGATCATCCGCGGCCGCGAGCAACGTGTCGAACCGGTAGTTGATCTCCGCCTGCCCGCCGGTGCCGACCTCATGGTGCGCCCGCTCCACCTGCAGACCGGCGCCGACGAGGTTCGCCACCATGTCGTCCCGCAGGTCGCCGTAATGGTCGTACGGGGCGACCGGGAAGTATCCGCCCTTGGCGCGGACCTTGTAGCCCTTGTTGCCGCCCGGCTCCTCGCGGCCGGAGTTCCAGGCGCCGGATTCCGAGTCCACGCGGTAGAACGTGCCGTTGACCGAGGATTCGTAGCGCACGTCATCGAAGATGTAGAACTCGGCCTCGGCTCCGAAGTACACCGTGTCCGCGATCCCGCTGCCCGCCAGGTATTCCTCCGCCTTCCGCGCGACGGTGCGCGGGTCGCGGGTGTACGGCTGCAGCGTGAGCGGGTCGTGCACGAAGAAGTTCATGGTCACGGTGCGGCGCTTGCGAAACGGGTCGATGCGCGCGGTCGAGATGTCCGGCAGCAGCAGCATGTCGGATTCGTGGATGCCCTGGAAGCCGCGCACCGATGAGCCGTCGAAGGCCATGCCCGCCGCGAGCGAATCCGCGTCGATCGTCGATGCGGGAACCGTGAGGTGCTGCATCACTCCGGGGAGATCGCAGAATCGGATGTCGAAGACCTCGACGTCGGTGTCCTTGATGAATGCGAGAAGGTCGTCCGTACTGGCGAACACGCGCGGGCCTTTCGAGGTTTCGGCGGTGGGGGAGCCCTGCTGACTGCGCTGTCCATTCTGCCGCCCACCACCGACAGCCACCGCACCGGGCAGGTGCCCTCCGCGGGCCGGCCGATACGCTGGCCGGGTGGTGACGCTGGCCGACCGGACCTGGGCCGGAAAGAGGTTCGGTGCGTCCGCCGACGGTGTTGGCGCGGTTGCCTCGATGGGGCGTCGCGTCACCGCATTCCTGATCGACATCGCTGCGTGCGCGCTGCTGGCGCTCGCGTTCACCTGGCCGGCGCCGCCGGGGAATCTCTCGTTGGCGATCTGGGCTGGTATGACGTTGTTCTCGGTCGCAGTCTTCGGCATGACCCCGGGTCAGTGGCTGCTCGGAATCCGCGTCGCCTCGATGCACGGCGCGACAATACTTGGCGCGTGGGCGATTCCGCGGACCGTTCTGATATTCCTACTGATGCCGCCGTTGCTCGTCGACGCGGACGGCCGCGGCCTGCACGACCGGCTGTGCCGCACCATCGTGCTGCGCGCGCGGTAGCCGGGCGCCACTGCGGACGGTGCGGTGGCGGCGGAGCCGGTTGCCCGGGTTGGCGGTCGGGATTCGCTGTCAGGGTTGGCTGTCGGGGGTGCGTCGTACCCTGGCAGGCGTGGCATTCGCAACCGAACATCCCGTGCTCGCCGTCTCCGAGTTCCGCCCGGTCGGCGACATCCCGCGCACCGAGGGGCGCTTCGAAGTGGTCAGCGAGTACCGGCCGTCTGGGGACCAGCCGCAGGCCATCGACGAGCTGGAGACTCGGATCAAGCGTGGCGAGAAGGATGTCGTGCTGCTAGGCGCGACCGGTACCGGCAAGTCCGCGACCACCGCCTGGATGATCGAGCGGCTGCAGCGCCCCACGCTGGTGATGGCACCGAACAAGACGCTGGCCGCGCAGCTCGCCAACGAGCTGCGAGAACTGTTCCCGCACAACGCTGTCGAGTACTTCGTCTCCTATTACGACTACTACCAGCCGGAGGCGTACGTCCCGCAGACGGACACGTACATCGAGAAGGATTCGTCCATCAACTCGGATGTGGAACGGCTGCGGCACTCGGCGACCATGTCGCTGCTCTCGCGGCGCGACGTCATCGTGGTGGCGTCGGTGTCCTGCATCTACGGCCTCGGTACGCCGCAGTCCTACCTCGACCGGTCGCTCCCCGTGCGCGTGGGGATGACGCTGGACCGGGATCAGCTGCTGCGGGCGCTGGTGGACGTGCAGTACTCGCGGAACGACATCGCCTTCACCCGCGGTGCGTTCCGGGTGCGCGGGGACACGGTGGAGATCATCCCCGCGTACGAGGAACTGGCCGTCCGGATCGAGTTCTTCGGCGACGAGGTCGAATCGCTCTACTACCTGCACCCGCTGACGGGGGAGATCGTGCGGTCCGTGCGGGAGTTGCGGATCTTTCCGGCTACGCATTACGTGGCCGGTCCGGAGCGCATGGAGCACGCGATCGCGGGTATCGAGGAAGAGCTCGGCGAGCGGCTCGCGGAGTTCGAGCGGCAGGGCAAACTCCTGGAGGCGCAACGGCTTCGGATGCGCACCACGTACGACATCGAGATGATGCGGCAGATCGGCTTCTGCTCCGGGATCGAGAACTACTCGCGGCACATCGACGGTCGCGGGCCCGGGTCGGCACCGGCCACGCTCATCGACTACTTCCCGGAGGACTTCCTGCTGGTGATCGACGAGTCGCATGTCACCGTGCCGCAGATCGGCGCGATGTACGAGGGCGACTCGTCGCGGAAGCGCACCCTGGTGGAGCACGGCTTCCGGCTGCCGTCGGCGCTCGACAACCGGCCGCTGCGCTGGGACGAGTTCGAGGCGCGGGTCGGGCAGACGGTGTACCTGTCTGCCACGCCGGGCGACTACGAGCTCGGCGAATCCGGCGGGGAGTTCGTGGAGCAGGTGATCCGGCCGACCGGACTGGTCGATCCGGAGGTCGTCGTGAAACCCACGACGGGCCAGATCGACGACCTGGTCGGCGAGATCCGCGAGCGGGTGGACCGCGACGAGCGGGTGCTCGTCACGACGCTGACGAAGAAGATGGCCGAGGACCTCACCGACTACCTGCTCGACCTGGGCGTGCGGGTGCGGTACTTGCACTCCGACATCGACACGCTGCGGCGGGTCGAACTGCTGCGCGAGCTGCGGCTGGGGGAGTACGACGTGCTGGTCGGCATCAACCTGCTGCGCGAGGGGCTGGACCTCCCCGAGGTTTCCCTCGTGGCCATTCTGGACGCGGACAAGGAGGGCTTCCTGCGATCCGAGAAGTCGCTGATCCAGACGATCGGCCGCGCGGCCCGCAACGTCAACGGCCAGGTGCACATGTACGCCGACAAGGTGACGCCGGCGATGGAGCGCGCAATCTCGGAGACCAACCGGCGGCGCCAGAAGCAGATCGCGTACAACGAGGCGCACGGGCTCGAGCCGCAGCCGCTGCGCAAGAAGATCAACGACATTCTCGACCGGGTGTACGCGGAGGCGGACGACACGGACGCCTCCCTCGGTGCCGGGGCGCTGCCGCTCGGCGGGTCCGCGCGGCGGATGTCGCGCGGCCGCGATGCGGTGGGGGAGCGTTCGGCGGGAATCTATGCCGGGCACGACACCGCCGGCATGGCCCGCGCCGAGCTTGCCGACTTGGCGCAGCAGCTCACCGACCAGATGCTGGCGGCGGCACGCGAGCTGCAGTTCGAGCTGGCGGCCCGGCTGCGCGACGAGATCGCCGAACTCAAGCGCGAGATCCGCGACATGGACACCGCCGGCGTCGCGTAGGCGCCTGCCGAAGTCTTGTGAGGTCGGCTGTCTGCGACTCGATCGTCCACGAGCCGTCCGCCAGCGCCTCCAACATTTTGAGCTCTGCTTCGACGCCGTACCGGCTCAGGACCAGGCAGTCGAGCTCGGCTAGCACCATTTCGGAAACGATGAACGGCCCGGCGGATGCGTCGACCGCAGCGCAAACCGAGTCGTGAGCTTGTTCGAGGCGATCGAAGAACGCGAGCAGGGCACTCGTAACCGGTGTTGATCGACGGTGGCCGAATGCCGGCGAGCAAGCGAATCTGCCCAGCTCAAATCGCCTCTCGAGCGGCGTGCGGATCGTCCCCGAGCAGCGCATCGGCGACGCACCGGCCGCTGCCCAAATCGGTCATCACGAACGACGGCGGATCCGTTACGGCAGCCAGCAGGCGTGGGGCGAGCACCGACCGAGGAAGTATCTGCAGGGCGGCAGTATCGTTACCTCTTCGCGGAGATCGGCATCCCGCAGGACCCGTCGGCGATGTTCACCGGGACTCGGGCGGCGTCATACGAACAGGTCACGACCTGGTCGCCGCTGCCGGCGGGCGAGGGCCTTGCGGCCGTCGTGGCGACCTACCCGATCGACGAGGCGCGTCGGTAGAGCGTCCGCCGAATGACGCCAAGTGGTCCCATCCCGTTGGCGATCCGCGAAACGGACCTGCGGCTTCATGAGGCAATACGCGGATTCGCGACTCAGAGCGCGTAGGGCAACGGATCAGTTCAGGTCCTCCACCGGACAGCGCGCAGCGATGCTGTGACCAGCTCAAATCCCGACGGTGGTGCGCCAGAAAGAGCCTCAGGACTCTCGTGCGTAGCGGCACGGCACCAGACTCCCGTCGCGGGTAGACATGATCCCAACGGCGCGCACCCAGGGCCGGGGGAGCATCGTCAACATCAGCTCGGGCACCACCCTGACCGTGCTTCCCGGGGCCGGCGCCTATGCCGCGTCGAAGGCGGGGCTGAACAAGCTCTCGGCCGTCGCACGGAAGGAGCTCGCGGCCGATGGCATCACCGTGTCAACCGTGTCCCTACATCACGGCGACCGAATTCCATCAGTCGCTGCGCGCTGGCGCTCGCCGCACCGCACCCGGTCGGCTGATCGCCGCGGCCGACACGGCCGAGCATGTCGCGGACGTAATCCTCGACGTGATCCGGTCCGGTGCGGCGGAGGCACGCCTGGTGCCTGAGGATTTCGCCGGGCGCTGAGCAGCTGCTCACGGCCAGCCCGCCCGATGCGCGAGCCGCGTCGTCCCCGCATTAGCTTGAAATGGCGACACAGGTGCGGTATCAACCACTCTCACGCGACGGTAACGGCCCGGCGTCGTCTGGTAGCCATGCCGTGTCCGCGGCGGGTCTCCATCGTCTATGACGTTGTTCGCTCCCGAGAACGCTTCGGGCAGCCACGGCCCGGGAGGCACCGGCCACCGCAAGACCGCTCACCGCGAGGACGAGCGCGGCGGCGACACCGTCGAGCCACCAATGATTCCCGGTCACTATGACCACGAACAGCGTCATCCCCGCATGGAACGGACCGATCATCCGCCAGCGGCCGGCGGCCACGCGCCAGACATACCAGCCGACGGCGAGCGCCCACGCCACA